>JAYUHG010000100.1:0-5134 GCA_043767195.1 Gammaproteobacteria bacterium
AGGCCTCCCTTGCGGAGGCGCGCCGCTACCATGGCCGGGCCGGGGCTGCCTTCGGCGTGGCTTACGCGGACTGTTTCCAGGGCATGATGGATCTGGCCAAGGGCAATCTGCAATCGTGCTATGCGCGTTTCCTCGACGGCGGCGACGGCAAATCCGACACTGGGGAAAGGTACGTGACACCGGTCTCATCCATCATGCGTAGCATTGTCCTGTATGAATGGAACCGGCTCGACGAGTCGCTGGATCTGCTGCGGCGCAACCTGCCGCTGATCGAACAGGTCGGGCACATCAAGGTCCTGGCGCTGAGTTACATTACGCTCGCGAAGATCCTCGGCGCCCGCGGCGATCTTGTCGGCGCCGCCCGGTATTTCGATTATTGCCGCACTCTCGGTACGGGACGTGGCGCTCCCTTCGAACGCTTGCGGGCGCTGGTGGAATCGGAGCGTGTACGGTTCCTGGTCACCACCGGGCGCGTCAACGAGGCCGTTGATATCGCCGCCGCCATGAGCATCACACCGGAAATCGACGCGCAGGCTGTGCCGGACCAGTGGGAAAGGGCCGCCTGCCTCGGCCTGCTGATCCGCGCCCGGCTGCAGATCGCCACGGGCCTGGCGGGACGCAGCCTGCCGCTGTTGCGGCACCTGAGAAAGCTGGCGGGCGACAGCAGACGTCATCGCCGCGTCATCGAGTGCCTGATCATCGAGTCCTCCGCGCACTGGCAGTTGAACGACCAGCGCAGTGCACATGAAACCCTGGTCGAGGCGATCAAACTGGCGGCGCCGAACCATGCGCTGCGCATGTTCATTGATGAAGTCGCACTCGGCGCGCAGATTCTCGACACCGCGCTTGCCGCCTTGCGCGACACGCCTGCGGTCGCTGCATTCGCCGCGGACCTGCGGCGCGCGCACCGCAGGCAATCCTCCGCTAATGGATATCTGGAAAATGCCGCCGGGGCGGCAAATCCTGCCGCACTTTGGGAAGCACTGAGCCACCGGGAGATTGAGATTCTGCGGCTGATCGCGGCGGGACAGTCCAATAACGTCATCGCCCAGAAACTGCACGTCACAGACAACACCATCAAATGGCACGTCAAGAACATCTTCTTAAAGCTCGGCGTGAATAACCGCACGACTGCTGTTGTGACTGCACAACAACTGCGCCTGCTGGCCTGAGTGCCGCCCGCTGCTTTTGCAACTGCCTACCCATTCGGGTAGTGCAACCTTTCCGCCACATGCTGTATCCTCCAGCCCGGTAATGTGCCGCGAGGGGCGCGGGACCATTCCAGAACCATCATTCCAACGAGGTCATTCACCGTGAAAATATCCTTAAAGCTTGTGGCTGCCGTTAGCGGCCTGCTGATGACACTGTGGTTTCCGACCGCATTCGCGGAACTCGAAGAAGTCATCGTCACTGCGCAGAAGCGCGAACAGTCGGTGCAGGATGTGGGCTTGACGGTGTCGGTATTCGATGAAGACGCCTTTCGGGAATTAACCCGCGGCACCCTGGACGGCCTCGCTGCCCAGATGAGCAACGTGCAGGCCTATGCGGCGAACACATTTCTGCAAAGCGTACACATCCGTGGCATCGGCTTAAACGAATTCCAGGGCCAATATGATTCCCCCGTAGCCCAGCACATTGATGAGGTTTATATCGCCAAACCTTGGATGATAGCGCGTCGGCATTATGACGTGCAGCGCGTTGAAGCCCTGAAAGGTCCGCAGGGTACGCTGTTCGGACGCAACACCACCGGCGGTTCCGTGAACTTTTACACCAACGCGCCGTCCCAGGATTTCGCCGCTTCACTGCAATTCGGTATTGACGAACATGAACGCTACGTCACCGAAGGCATGATCAACGGCGCGCTCACGGAAGACCTGAGCGGTCGGCTGTCCATGAGCACGGAGTTCGGCTCGGGCGGTCCGCAAAAGAATTTGTTCACCGGCGAAGAACACGGCGCGCCGAACATCATTGACCTGCGCGGTCAATTGCTCTGGGAAGGCGAAAACCTCACGGTGCGCGCCCTGGTCCATGGCGGTATAGACAAGAGCGAGAAAGTGGCGTGGAAGGCCCCGGGTATTTTCAACCTTGGCGGCGGCTTCTGCCCGGAATTATTGACCGGTGAAGTGATCAAGAATCCGGAGACTTGCGCCAAGTATGCCGGCCTGGCCATTCTGAACGGCTTCCCGGACGCGGAGTTTGAGCCCGGTGATGCCTTCACTATTAACCAGAACACCCCGCCGGCCGTGGACGATACCTTCTACGGCGGTTATCTGAACTGGGAATACGATATGGGCTGGGCGAAATTGACGTCCATCACCGCGTTTGAATATTACGAGCGCATTCACCGCGAAGACAGCCAGAGTGATCCGTTCGATTCCACCAGCACCCATTACTACGATGAAATGAATCAGGTCACCCAGGAACTGCGCTTGGCCGGTAATCTGGCGGAGCAGTGGCGCTATGTGCTGGGATTCTTCTATGAACATGACAGTCTGGATCAGTCGGACGGTTCCGATCTGAGCGGGCAATTGCTGCCGATTCTGCCGCCGTTCGCCACCCAGTTCTTCGCGCAGTTCAAGCAGGATTTTGAGTCCATCGCATTATTCGGCCACACGGAGTTTGACTTCACCGACAACCTGACCATAAACGCCGGCCTGCGTGTCACCACCGACCACACCAAAGTGAATGACGTGTTACTCGGACTCGGCAACCTGCCGCAGGTTGGCGACGAAAAGTTCGTAACGCCGTGCCTGATTACGACGGTCCCGGGCGGCCCGATTGGGACGCCGGCCTGCCCATTCCTCGGACCCGAGGCGCCGTTTTATGACGACGACCGCCGCGATAATAATCTGTCCTGGCGTGTGGGCCTGGAATGGACCCCGGAAGGTTCAGAGGATTTCATGATCTACGGCAACCTCACCACCGGTTATCGCAACGGCGGCTACAGTCTGCCGTTCGCCGGCGCTGCAACGACGTTCGAGCCGGAAAAAGTCTTCTCGCAAGAGTTCGGCGTAAAGAGCCAATGGCTGAATCGGACCGTGCAGGTGAATGCCGCTTTATTCCAATACCTGTACAACGATGTGCAGGTGAACGTGGACGACCCGGTTTCACCCCTGGTGCCCATCACGCGCAACATCGGCGAACAGAAGAATGTCGGCGCGGAAGTGGATGTGAATTGGGTGCCGGATGATCGCTGGTTCTTCCGCCAGAGCGCCGGCTGGTTGCAGGCGGTGTACGAGAATACGGACCGTGTCATCTCCACCTACGCCGGCCCCATCTCCCTTGAGGGAAAGCACCCGGTCAACTCGCCGAAGTGGACCTACAACGGCGCCGTGCGCTATGAGCAACCGATCTTCGCTGGCTGGAATGGCAGCCTGGGGTTTGATTATCGTTGGGTCGGCAAGCGTTCACTGGAGGCCACCGGGCAGCCCTTCGACAGTGTGGGCTCATACTGGTTGGCGAATATGCGCGCGGCTGTTACGTCGGCTGACAAAAAATGGGAAGTGGCCATCTATGGCACCAATCTATTTGATGAGGAATACGTCACCTACATCAACAACATTGGCTTCTTCCGTATTGATATCTACGGCCAGACTCAGACGTTCGGCGCCACGGTCAGATACCAGTTCCAGTAATACATCGCCGGGCAGTGCAACGCATCCCGTTGCGCTGCCCGGTTTTTACCCATACGTTCCACCTCCGGGTAGGTCCAATGAAACTTTCAGAATATATCGATCTTGACGGTCTCGGGCTCGCGGCACTGATCCGTGCCGGTGAGGTCTCGGAAAATGAGGTTTTCGATTGCGCGCGCCGCATGGTGGATGCAGTGAATCCCGCCATCAACGCCGTCATCGAGACCTATCCCGAACCCCTGACAGGCAGCGACGATCCGGACGCGCCATTTCATGGTGTACCGTTTCTGATTAAGGACCTGGTGGTACATGCGGCGGGACAACGCTGCGAGATGGGCAGCCGCCTGGCCGCAGGATTGAGCTTCCCCCACGACACACACCTGATGACACGTTTTCGCGCCTCGGGCCTACGCACCCTCGGACGCAGCACCAGTCCTGAATTCGGTTGTTGCGCCACTACTGAAACCGTGGTCAATGGACCCACGCGCAATCCTTGGGACCTCACCCGCATGGCGGGCGGTTCCAGCGGTGGATCCGCGGCGGCAGTCGCCGCGGGAATTCTGCCCATGGCCCATGCCAACGACGGCGGCGGTTCCATCCGCATTCCGGCATCCTGTTGCGGTTTGGTGGGGCTCAAACCCACCCGCGGGCGCACCCCCATCGGGCCCGATGCCGGGGAAGGTTTGAATGGCCTGGGCATTGAGTTTGCCGTATCCAGAACCGTGCGCGATTCCGCGGCACTACTGGATGCGGTACAGGGCGCGGGATTGGGCGATCCCTACATCATTACACCGCCGCGTAAATCCTATGCCGCGGAAATACTCAAGCCACCCAAGCGGCTGCGCATTGCCCTGATGACAAAAAGCTGGAACGGCGGGACCTATGACCCCGCGATGGCAGCGAGTCTGACATCCACCGTCAAACTTTGCCAGGAGCTGGGACATCGTGTGAAGGAGGCCGCGCCCACATTCGACTGGGATGAATTCATTCTGGCCTCTATGGCCTACTGGTCCACGAATATAGCGCTCGGCATAGACCAGATTTCCGCCGCCACCGGGCGGCCCGTGGACGCCACCACACTGGAGGCCACCACACTAGCCTTGTACCGCTATGGAAAATCGCTGCGCGCCACTGATTTGTTGCGGGCCATGGCGTTCGTAAATGGAGTCACGCGCTCCACCGCCGCCTTTTTCGAGAAATTTGATGTGTTGCTGACACCGACGCTGCCGGGACCGCCGCTGCCACTGGGCAGCTTAAATTCCAATGATTCAACTCTCAGCGCTGAAGAATGGATCCGCAAGGTATTCGAGTTCACGCCGCTTACCGCGCTGTTCAACATGACCGGCCAGCCGGCGATCTCATTACCCCTCGCCCGCACCGACCGCGGCTTGCCCCTGGGTATGCAATTCGCGGCGCGCTACGGAGAAGAAGCAACATTACTGCGCCTGGCCGCGCAGTTGGAACAAGCCCGGCCTTGGCCGTTGTTGGCGCCGCTGGCGCGG
>JAYUHG010000101.1:0-2148 GCA_043767195.1 Gammaproteobacteria bacterium
AACTCATCCACGTCCGCCAGCTGCTGTTTCTCGCCGTCAATGAAACTGTTGGTCTTGGGAAATTGCTTGTCTTCGATACAGACGCCCGCCACATGGCGCTGCCCCAGCTTACGCACCAGCCGGCGCATATTGTTGAAGTTGCCGTAGCCGGTGTCGCCGTCCAGCAGGATGGGAATACTGGTGACATCGGTCATGAACTCCAGGGTGTCAATCACCTGGGTCCAGCTCGCTTCGTTACTGTCGCGGACACCGAACTGAGCCGATATGGCCAGGCCGCTGGCCCAGATACCGTGAAAGCCGGCGCGTTCAACAATGCGCGCGGAAATCCCATTGTGGGCCTCCAGCAGGAATTCCAATTGTGAAGAACGCAGCAGTTCGCGCAGCCGTGTACAGCGTGTGGGATGGTCGGTCATGGCAGACTATGATTTTATACGGGGCAAAATTTCATCCTCTGCCCGGGATACGTCGCCGGGGAAATCTATCTCAATCCATGGCAGGCCGGTGACGTCTTCGTAACCGAATTCCTCCGGCGTTTCCAGCGCCAGATCACGGATCACCTCTTCATATGGTTCGCGGATTAGGCCCTGTGATACGTACTCCTCGCAGCGCACCGCCAGCCGGGCCGCCATCTCCGGCGCGAAGCGGAAAAATCCCACGGACTCTCCCTGCAGATCGAATTCCAGGCCGGCGGCGACCTGTTTGCGAAATTCTACAATTCGGCCACGGTTGCTGCATAACTTGACCGGTTCATCACCCGGCTCAAAATTCCGATCCAGCAGGAAACAATTGGCGACGGAGGTATGCATGAGTTTTTCCAGGATGCGCGAATCGCACAACACGTCCGCATCCATCAGAATTACCGGCGTCCCGCCACGGAGTACATCCCGTGCTGACCACAAACTGACGACGCTGCCTTGCCGGTATTCACTATTGATTATGCGCCGGATGCGATCCGAATCGGGCAGCGTGTCCAGTTCCGTGTTGATCTGAGCCGCCTCGTAGCCGGTAACCACGTGAATTTCGTCAACGCCAAGGGCGCTCAGCCCGCGGCAGTGACGCAAGAGCAGACTGATGCCGCCCATGTTCAATAGTGATTTGGGTTTCCCAGCGGCTGCCACGCCCAGGCGTTCGCCGACCCCGGCCGCCAATATGATCGCTTGCATTGATTTCTTTCTCCCGAATGCGAAGTGCGGCTGAAAAAGCGCGTCAGTATAGCGGATGGCGTGAGCTGAGCGCCCCGCGGGCGGCCACCGGAGTTTGCTAGGCTGCGCCTGCGTCTTGCAGTACCATACCTTATAACTGATTGATTTTCTCAGGGTTAACCCTCCAGCCCCGTAATCGCCTCATGTCCCAGCAAATTCCTAAAAAGCTCGGCAAGTACGAGATTGAAGGTCAGGTCGGACGCGGCAGCATGGGCGTGGTCTACCAGGCTTACGATCCATTTGAGGATCGCAAAGTCGCGGTCAAGGTCGCGCTGCTCGATTCTCTGCGCGATAAGGAATCCGGCGCGCGTTACCGCAAGATGTTTTTCAACGAAGCACACACCGCGGGCGCTCTACGTCATCCTAATATCCTCGAAATCCTAGATGCCGGCGCCGATGGTGAGGACTGTTATATCGTCATGGAACTGGTGGAAGATGGCGCGACCCTGAAGAAATACTGTCGCCCGGACAACCTGCTCGAGATTCGTCAGGTGGTGGAGATAGTATTCAAGTGCGCCAAGGCTCTCGATTATGCGCATCGCCAGGGCGTAATCCACCGTGATATCAAACCGACGAATATCCTGGTCACCCCGGACATGGATATAAAGATCGGCGATTTCAGTATCGCCCATGTGGTCAAAGCCGACACAACGCAGACCATGGCCATGGGTTTCGTCGGCTCACCTCGCTATATGTCCCCAGAGCAGGTGCAAGAGGACAGCATCACGACCCAGACTGATCTGTTTTCCCTGGGCATCGTCATGTATGAACTGCTGACTGGCAAGCATCCGTTTATGGCCGACACTTTTTCACGCTTGATTCACAAGATCATGAATGAGAAACCGCCACCGCTGAAAACTTACCGGACCGACATTCCTGACATATTGGAAAAAATTACGCACCATGCACTGCAAAAACAAACCAACAAGCGCTATCGCATGGGTTT
>JAYUHG010000102.1:0-5116 GCA_043767195.1 Gammaproteobacteria bacterium
TCCACACCGAGGCCGCGCCAGAATACGAACCCCTCGGCAAAATCCGGCTCCGGCCACCAATCCCCAGCCCGGCAGGTGGGAAACTCCGGGCAGATCACCGCCGCATAATTGGCGCTGGTCCAGCCACCAAGAAATATCTGTGCTGTCACTACTACGACTCCGAATATCGCCCACGGCAGTAAACGATCCCGGGTACCGGGCGGGGCGGTGCCATGAAAAAACTGTCCCAGCAACAACCAGAACAGCAGTACCAGGATCAACATGCCGCCCAACAAGTGGGCGGTGACCACAATGGGTTTCAACAACAGGGTCACGGTCCACATGCCCAACAGTGCCTGAAATATCACCACTGCCACCAGCAACATGGGCACCTTGATCGGCTGTCGGGTATCGCGGCGATTACTCCAGGCCAATATTGCCAACATCAGGATTATCAAACCCAGAGTGCCGGCGGCATACCGATGAATCATCTCTTTCCAGGCCTTGCCCTGATGCAGGGGCCGATCTGGAAACGCGGCATTGGCTTGTTGCATTTCATGTTCGGCATCAGGCACGGCAAGATTGCCATAGCAGCCTGGCCAATCAGGGCAACCCAGTCCGGCATCGGAGAGACGGGTGTAGGCGCCCAACACCACAACTATCAGCGCAAGGATCAGCGCCAACAGGGTCAGGGAGAAAAATGCTACCGGTCGCTGCATCAGCCGGCCCCTGAGTATTTCAACAACCGGCTCAGATCATCAATTATACCGCCGGGGTCGGTGCCGGCGGGCCAAGCCAGCATTAAATTGCCCATGGGGTCCACCAGATACAGACGTCCGGCGCGCAAGGGATCATCATTTTCAAACAGACGAAAATTGCCGCCAGGCACATGGCCATCCACGGCGGAGCCGGGCGTGAGCATTTGTCCGGGAAATTCCCTCAGCATCTGGGCCGGCAAGTGCGGCGGAAAAGTTCCGTAGATCACCAACACCCGTTGCAGCCGGTGAGCATTCCTGCCCAGGGCGAGACGCAACTGGCGCATCTGTATCAGCGCTTGGAGACAGGACTGATCACAGGATTCTGAAACCAGATACAACAGCGTCCATTTCTCCCGCAGCAACCCGCTTACCTGCTGCGTACCAGCATCATGGAGTACTGCCTCCGGCAACGGACGCGGCGGCACCACCAGTTGGCCGTGGCTGCCATCGGCACCACCGCGCGCCAAATCAGTAAAGTGAAACAGGGACCAGGACAGCACAAACGGGGCCGCAAATGCCGTGACCAATAACATCAGCATGATTCTCTTGCGGCGCACGGCTGACGACTCATGCGTACTCATGGTTGCCGGGGCTCCCGCCGCAAGTTGAGGCATATATAAAGTATCAGCACTACCGCCGCCATGGCGAACCATTGAAAGGCGTAACCCAGGTGACGTTCATGGCCACTGCCCGGTACGCGCCAGGCGCGGGTAAATCCGCTGTCCTGATCGGCATCCAGACGCAATTCATAGGGCAGAAGTTTACCGCCGTACTCCGCGGCCATCTGAACCAGTTCCACGCGCTGCACTCTGACAATACCCGGGGCCACCTGCTCCGGCATATTCTCGCCCAGCTTGATTCCGGGAGGCGGCGGTAGTGCGGCTATACCGGACAAAACCAGCGTCCCGGTCGGCGTATCTATTACCGGCACTGCGCTGCGATCCGGGCCAGTGGCGACCCAACCGCGATTGATCAATATATACACCCCCTGATCCCCGATCTGAAACGGCGTGTAAACCAGATAACCCGCGGTGCCTTCATGCACCTGATTATCCAACAGGATGTGGCGGCCCGCTGCATAGTGACCACGCGCTTCTATGCGCCGATAGTGCATAGCAGAGAGATTCGATGCCTGGTCAATCCGCGTATCCAATACCAAAGCTGAAGCCGCGCTGCGCTGAAGGTATTGATCATGACTGTGCTGTTTTTCCGCCGCCCTGGACAACTGCCACTGTCCCAGCGCCAGCAATATCGGAATAACCGTGAGCGCGGCCAGCGTGGGCCAGATACGCGGCGTGAATTTCCAGCGCTGCATCAACATGGTGGGTTAACATGACAGTTACTGCCCGACCGCTTTGGCCGCGGGAGATAATGCTCAGGACTGATATTCGCCGTCATGCTTTTCAAACTGCTCGTGGTTGCACTGCTACTGGGAATACTCGCGTCATTGGCCAGCGGATTGTTCTTTCTCATCCGTGACCAGGGCCGGACCAAGCGTACCCTGAATTCACTGACGCTCCGAATCGCCTTGTCCCTGGCGCTCTTTGCCTTGTTGATCATTGGTTATTTCAATGGCTGGATTCAACCCCACGGTATTACTCCCTGAGCCTGCCGCGTGTGTGCTCCTGCACACGCGGCGTACAGTACATCCATGTACATAAAGCAAAAAGGCGCCGCAATCGCAGCGCCTTTTCGCATACCGAATTTACGCCGGCCTAGAGCCAGTAAACGAAGATAAACAGGCCCAGCCAGACCACATCCACGAAATGCCAGTACCAGGCCACGGCCTCAAACCCGAAATGATGCTCGGGTTTGAAGTGGCCGCGCAGGGAACGGGCCCAGATCACCGTCAACATGGTGGCACCAATGGTGACGTGAAACCCATGGAATCCGGTGAGCATAAAGAATGTGCTGCCATAAATGCCGGAACTCAGTTTTAGACCCAGCTCACTGTAGGCCTCGTGGTATTCCATGGCTTGTAGGCCCACGAACAGAAAACCCAGGGCTAGGGTGGCAAACAGCCACCAGTTCAGAGCGCTGCGATTATTTTTCTTCAACGCATGATGAGCAGCCGTCACGGTAGCACCGCTGGATAAAAGGATTAAAGTGTTGACCGCCGGTACGCCAAACGCGGGAATGACTTCGTGATAGGCGCTGAATATTCCTTCCTCAATAAGCTTTGTACTCGGCACCACGTTCAAGGGCCAGCTTGGATTAAAGCCCGGCCAGATGAAGTTGTGCGTGGCGAATTCCCCACCGGCGCCACCCAACCACGGCACCGACAACACCCGGGCGTAAAACAAGGCGCCGAAAAACGCCGCGAAGAACATGACTTCGGAAACGATGAACCAGAACATGCCCCAGCGGAAACTCATGTCCGCCTGGCTGTTGTAGGTACCTGCCTCGCTCTCACGGATCACGGTACCGAACCAGCCAAACAGCATGTAGATAAATACCGCGAAGCCGAACGCCAACACCAAGGGTCCGATGGCCACTTTGTTCAGCCACATGGCGCCGCCAACAAATACCGAGAACAGTCCGATGGAGCCGGTGATGGGCCAGTGGCTGGGCTCCGGTAGGTAATAACCGCTGCTCGATGTGGACATAGTCAATCCCCGTTTAAGATTTATGAATCTTTATTATCCGGTGTGGCGGAAGCTGACTCCGCCACGGCGCCGGGCGCCTCAAAAAATGTGTACGACAACGTCACCGTATTCACTCCCGGGGGCAGATCCGGTCCCACCACAAACCGCACCGGCATTTCCCGTCGCTCCCCGGGGGCGAGTGTCTGTTGTGTGAAACAGAAGCACTCAGTCTTGTTGAAATAGGGCGAGGCTTTGAATGGCGCCACGCTCGGCACTGCCTGACCGACAATCACCCGATCCGATGTATTCTCTGCTACGAAAAGCACTTCCGTAATCTGGCCCGGATGTACCGCCACCCGGCGCTGTACTGGAGAGAAGCGCCAGGGCAAGGCGCCGTTGGTGTTGGTATCAAACTCCACCATCACCTGACGCTGTTCATCCACCCCTTGCGCCGTGGCTTCCCCGACGGTAATGGTGCCGGTTCTGCCACCGATACCGGTGTATTCACAGACCACCTCATAAAGCGGCACCAGCGCATAGCCAAACCCAAACATCCCCAAGGCCACACCCGCCAGCTTCATTGCCAGCCTCTGGTTTGCTACTTCAGTCAAAGGGCATATCCCAAAAAGAAGACTACATACACGGTCAGCGCCACTAGCGCCAATCCCACGGCGGTGCGGCGATTACGGGCCGCAAGCTCGGGATTGGTGCGCGGATCGTTACTGGGGGCGCCCATATCATTCCCCGATCAGGAACGCGCGTTGGCGTCCGTCACCAACGGCGGCGAAACAAAGCTGTGATACGGCGGCGGTGAAGGCAGCGTCCATTCCAAACCATGGGCACCTTCCCATACCTGGTCGGTGGCTTTGGCGCCGCCACGAATGCAACTGAAGATGATGTACACGAACAGGAGCTGGCTCAGACCAAAGACGAAACCGCCAATGCTGGAAATGAAATTCCATTCCGCGAATTGCACCGCGTAATCCGGGATGCGCCGCGGCATACCGGCCAACCCGAGGAAATGCTGCGGGAAGAACAGTACATTCACGGAAATGGTGGAGAGCCAGAAATGCCATTGACCCAGGGTCTCGTTGTACATGTGCCCGGTCCACTTCGGCAGCCAGTAATACACCCCCCCCATCATGGCGAAGATGGCGCCGGTCACCAACACATAATGGAAGTGGGCGACCACAAAATAGGTGTCGTGGTACTGGAAGTCCGCCGGCGTGATACCCAGCATCAGACCGGAGAAACCGCCAATGGAGAACAAAATCACGAAGGCTATGGCGAACAACATGGGTGTTTCAAATGTCAGCGACCCGCGCCACATGGTGGCCACCCAGTTGAAAACCTTGACGCCCGTGGGCACGGCAATGGACATGGTGGCGTACATGAAGAACAGTTCGCCAGCCAGCGGCATGCCCACGGTGAACATGTGATGCGCCCAGACAAAGAACGACAGGAAGGCAATGGAGGCCGTGGCGTAAACCATGGACTCGTAGCCGAACAATGGCTTGCGTGAAAAGGTCGGCAGGATCTGTGACACGATTCCGAACGCCGGCAGGATCAGGATATACACCTCTGGATGACCGAAGAACCAGAATATATGCTGGAACAACACCGGATCGCCGCCGCCCGCGGCATTGAAGAAGCTGGTACCGAAGAATTTATCTGTCAGCAACATGGTCACTGCCCCGGCCAGCACGGGAATGGAGGCAATCAACAGGAATGACGTAATCAACCAAGTCCAGACGAACAGCGGCAGACGCATGAAGGTCATGCCCGGTGCGCGCA
>JAYUHG010000103.1:0-5106 GCA_043767195.1 Gammaproteobacteria bacterium
AGAATGCGTGAACACATCATCGGTGTCAGTGTCAGCGCCACCAGACCGGAGATAATCACCGCTCCGGATACAGCCAGGGCAAACTCAGTGAATAAGCGCCCGGTGGTGCCACCCATGAACGCCAGGGGCGCAAACACCGTGGCCAGGGTCAGAGTCATGGCAATGATGGCAAACCCGATCTCGCGGCTACCCGCCAGTGCCGCCGCCATGGGCGCCATGCCCTGTTCCACACGTCTGTGTACGTTCTCCAGCATGACGATGGCGTCATCCACCACCAGCCCGATGGCCAGCACCAGACCCAGCAACGTCAGCACATTGACGGAAAAGTCAAAGGCATAAATGAAAATGAATGAGCCCAGCAGAGATACCGGAATGGTCACAAATGGAATCAATGTCGCGCGCACCGTGCGCAGGAACAGGAACGTCACCAGAGTCACCAGCGCCAGCGCCTGCAGCAACGTGATAAAAACTTCGCGGATGGATTCCTCGATAAATACCGAGCTGTCAAAACTGATTTCTATCTTCATGCCTTCCGGCAATGCCGCGGCAAGTTCCTTCAGTTCGGCCCGGGTCTGCTGCGCCACGGCCAGGGTATTGGACTTGGACTGCTTGATGACGCCTAGACCCAGGGCGGTGGCGCCGTTGACACGCACGAACTTGCGTTCTTCCTGGGCGCCCAGTTCCGCGCGCCCCACATCCCGCAATCGAATCAGACGCCCATCCACTTCACGGATAATGAGATCATTGAATTGCTCCGGGGTTCGCAGATCGGTTTCCGCCAGCACCGTGAATTCACGCTCAACACTCTCAATGCGCCCGCCGGGAATTTCCACATTGCGGCTGCGCAGCGCCTGTTCCACGTCCTGAACCGTAACGCCATGGGCTGCCAGCTTGCCGATCTCCAGCCACAGGCGCATGGCGTAGTAACGCTCACCACCGATGACCACCCGCGCCACACCGGGGATGGATTGCAGCCGATCCTGCATATAGCGATCCGCATAATCCGTCAAATCCAACACACTATGGCGATCACTGGTCAAGGCGATCCAGACAATGGGAATGGCATCAGCTTCCACTTTCGAGATCACCGGCTCATCCACTTCATCCGGCAGGCGACCGCGCACCCGTGATACCCGATCTCTTACGTCGGCCGCGGCGTCATCCTGATCCCGGCTCAGCAGAAACTTGATGGTGATATCGCTGACCTCTTCCCGGCTCACGGACTTCATGATGTCCACGCTTTCCAGCCCGGCCAGCGAATCCTCCAGCGGTCGCGTCACCTGGCTTTCCACCACTTCCGCGGAGGCACCTTCATACACCGTGCGCACCGACACGATAGGCGCGTCAATATCCGGGTACTCCCGCACCGGCAGCCGGTCAAAGGACAGATAACCCACCAGCAGGATCACCAGACTGATCACGGTGGCCAGCACCGGGCGGCGAATGGAGATGTCGGAGAAGACCATAGCGGAGCGCCGTTATTGGCGTACCGGAACCGGCGCTGAAACGGGCGCCACATCGGCGCCGTCCTGAAGTTTTTGCTGGCCTTCGTTGACCACCACGTCTCCAACCGCAAGTCCCTGGATGATCTCAACCTGCCCGGCCTTGCGCAGGCCCGACTGGACCACGAGCCGCTGTACCTTGCCGCCCGCGACCCGGTAAACAAACTGCTGCTCACCGACCGGGACGATGGCCTGCTCCGGGATCCATAATGCGTCGTTGCGCACCGTCAGCACCAACTCGGCGTCGGCGAACATGCCCGGGCGCAAACGGCCATCGGGATTGGTAATGCGCGCGCGCAGCAGGAAACTGCGTGTGGCTTCCTCGATGCGGGGATTGATGGCAAACACTTCGCCGGCAAAGGTTTCATTGGGGAAGGCGTTGATACGGACGTTAACAACCTGCCCGCTGCGTAATTCCGCCGCGAACCGCTCCGGCACACTGAAATCCACCTTCAGCGGGTCAATGGCTTCCAGATTCACCAGTTCCTGCCCGGCCTGCAGATAATCCCCGGGGCTCACCCGGCGCAGACCGAGGATGCCGCTGAAGGGGGCGCGGATCACGGTCTTGTCCAGACGCGCCCGGGCCAGCGCCAGGGACGCCCGCGCCTGATCCAACGCGGCCTGGGTTTCATCATATTCCTGCTGACTGACGACTTTCTTGTCGCGCAGTTCCACCGCCCGTTTCAGCTTCAGTTCCTGCAACGACAGTGTCGCCTGACTCTGCTGCGTGATGGCGATCCATTCCTCATCCGCGATGCGCGCCAACACCTGCCCCTGCTCCACCCGGCCACCTTCTTCAATATTCAGACTGGCGATGCGCCCGGCGATCTCGGATCGGATCACCACCGATTCATCCGCCAACAATGTGCCCACCGCGCGAAAAGTATCCGTAGCGGGCGCGGTGACAACCTTGGCAATGTATACCGGCGTCGGCGGGCGTGACCCGGCATCCGCGGCGGGTGGCGGGGCCGGCCGCGGGAACAGAAAATAGATCGCTGCACCCATGAGCAGCGCGGCAATCATCCATGCGGCAATTTTAAGCCCGCTCACCGGGGCTTCCATTTCCAGACTCATGCTTTCTCCGTCAGGACTCCATGCAGAAATAAATTCACCACCATGCTGCTGTAGTAATCAGGATCGTTGGCAAAGCCAACGCTGTTCAAATGCGGCAACAGCGTCCGCGATTGGAAAAAGAACACATTTCCGGACAACAATGCCAGTGCCATTACCGCCGGATCCAGATCCGCGCGCACCTGGCCTTCCCGCTGTCCCGACTGAAAAATGGATACCAGCGTGGCGAAATTTCCCCCGAAAGCCCCTTCCACCATCTTGCGCCCGCGCTCCTCATCACCCTGAGCCAATTCGCGTAAGATCAAGCGCGCGACATTTTCATGGCTGACTAGATAGTGAAGATGGGCGCGCGCGAAATGGCGAATGCGATCCGCGAATGATCCTGCGCTGCGAGTCAGATCCGCCAGCAGCTGTGAGGTATTGCCACTGGCCTGCTGCATGACCGCCAGATACAAACCATCTTTGCTGCCATAGTGATGAAAGATATTGCCCTTGCTGATCCCGGCCCGCTCGGCGATGGCACTGATGGGCACGGCATCGAAACCGCGCTCGGCAAACAATGCCATAGCGGCATCAAGGATGGCGGCGGCACTATCAGGCGCTGGCTCAGAATTCTTAATAATCAATTGGTTAGAGTGCATTCCAGTAGTTCGACAGGTTACTGACTGACCGTCCGGTCAGATTACCACCCAGAGCCAGTTTCCGGCAACTCACTCCGGGCCAATTCAGGAAACATTCAGGCACGGCAATACTCGCCGCCTGGTAAATATGAATCAGGTAACGGCCAAAGATGCACTGAATTCCGGTTGTCGCCAGTAATCTGACTCCATCACTTCGCGTAACATCTGCGCCGCATCCCAGACATCCACATAACGCAGATACAGGGGCGCCAAGCCAAAGCGCAGGATATCCGGCGCGCGGAAATCACCAATAACACCACGGGCGATCAAGGCGCGCATGATCGGGTACGCATGTGGATGGATGAAAGACACTTGACTGCCACGCTGACCGGCATCCCTGGGACAGGCCAGTTTGAAGTGAAATGTTTCGCACAGGGGGTCCATCAGGCTGATAAACAAATCCCCCAAACGCCGGGACTTTTCCCGCACCACCGCCATAGGCGCCCGTGCAGCCAAACTGATCCCGGCCTCCGCCACCGCCAGACTGACCACCGGCGGCGTTCCGCTCAACATCTGTTCGATGCCCGGGGCCGGCCGATAATCCCGTTCGAAAGCGAACGGTGAGCCATGACTAAACCAACCCGTCAATGGTTGCGTTGCCGCGCCATGGTGACGCCGGGCGACGAAAATGAAAGCCGGACTACCCGGCCCGCCATTCAGATACTTGTATGTACAGCCGATGGCGAAATCAGCCTGGCAGCGGTTCAGATCCACGGGCATGACCCCGGCGCTATGGCACAGATCCCAGACACTTACAGCCCCGTTGGCGTGGGCACACGCTGTAATCGCCTCCATGTCATGCACCCGGCCGGTCTTGTAATGCACATCGGTCAGCGCGACCACCGCAACCTGATCATTAATGGCTGGCAAAATTTCATCCTGTTCCACAAAACGAATGCGATGGCGATTACCCAGCAAAGCAACCAGACCCTGGGCGGTGTAATTGTCCGTCGGGAAGTTGCTGCCCTCCATCAGTATTACATTTCGCTCCGGGCGCAGTGCCAATGCGGTAGCCAGAACCTTGAACAGATTGATGCCAGTGGCATCCGTAACCACAACTTCGTCAGCGCCGGCGCCGATCAGCCCTGCCACCTGCCGACCCAGGCGCTGCGGCAAATGAAACCAGTCCGCCGTGTTCCAGCCCTTTACCAGATCCGTCGCCCATTCCTCCATGAGTGTACGGCGCGCGATCTCCATGGCGCGTTTCGGCATTGCGCCCAGAGAATTGCCGCAGAGATAAATCACCCCATGTGGTAAATGAAATTCATCGCGGAATGGCGCCAACGTATCGGCGGCATCCAGCGCGAGAGCATATTCATGTGTTAGTTCGGACATGATGTGTCTGGTCCGGTTGAAGTGGAATTCGAATCCCGGGTACGCCTCGTTTCTATTTGGCGGAGAGAGCGGTACTGACTCGCGCCTTCCATGGCGCTCGCCCTGCGGGCGGCCTGCGGCCGTCCCGATTCGATCCGGTCGAATCGGTCGAACCCAAACTTTAATTTATCGCGGGTTTGAATCCCGGGTACGCCTCGTTTCTATTTGGCGGAGAGAGCGGGATTCGAACCCGCGATACGCTTTTGGGCGTATACACACTTTCCAGGCGTGCGCCTTCAACCGCTCGGCCATCTCTCCATTTGTTCTCGAATCTATGTCAACGCTGCTCCAATCGTGGTCACTAAGTGACCCGCCGTACCCATACAGGGCCGCGGATTATAAACTAATACACGTATATGCCCTACGCAGATTCGGCAACTGCGACCTGTTCCTCCCCAAACCGGGTCTGCGCCAAGCGCGCGTACAGGGAGTCTCTGCTCATTAGATCATCATGGGTGCCCTGATCCACAATCCGGCCT
>JAYUHG010000104.1:0-5105 GCA_043767195.1 Gammaproteobacteria bacterium
CACCCGCAACTCTTCCGGTTGAGTTGCGTTGATTAACATCCGTTTCATTGTAGTTATCCTTCGTGGGGTGCTCGACCGGTCAGGCTGTTGCATTTCTGCCGCATTGGACGCCTGCGCGTCCCTACCCGGGAGCCCCAACATCTCTATGGATCCGGAAATCGCAATTTGTGCATCCGGATCCGTTGCTGCCTCGCGTCTGAATGGCTGCTCCGGCGCTTCGCGCCAGAACCAGCTCCCGCCCAAGGCGGCCAGATATCCGTGAGGCCAATCCGCGCCCATGCACCAGGTTGGGGCGCCCGTGCTGGGCGCGATGCAGTGACTGCTGCCTGGATTGAAATCTCGGATGTCCCGAGCCGACCCGCCTTCTTAAGCAGGGTCCAGTGGCCAGAAGCCGTGCATTCCCTGACGGGTGCAGGACGCAATGAATGGAGACAATCAGTGCCTCCAGTACGTGTACTATAGCAGGTCGCCAACTGACGCGGCAACCTCAAATTCTTACTGTATCTCTCGGATTCCAATGCAAAAACGCGGGGTTGAACATGTCCGGATCGGTGCCGCGCAACAGGGGCGCCGGCTGGATAATTTTTTGACTTCCCATTTCGGTGGAATCCCCAAAAGCCGGGTTTACCAGATGATTCGAAAAGGGGAGGTTCGGGTCAATGGCGGGCGTACCAGCCCGGACTACCGGCTGGAAGATGATGATGATATCCGCCTGCCACCGGTGACCGCGCCGGATCCCGAACGCGCCGGCGAGGTCAATATCCCGACCCGGCTTCTGGAGCAATTGCGCGTGTCCATCCTGCATGAGGATGCCGCGTTGCTGGTGGTGGACAAACCCGCCGGAATTCCGGTGCATAGCGGCAGTGGTCAGGCTTACGGAATCATTGACATTATGCGCAAGCTGTATCCGGGCGACACGGCCTTGCAGTTGGTACACCGCCTGGATCGTGATACTTCCGGGTGCCTGTTGATAGCACGTACCCATCCGCGACTGCGCGAACTGCACGATCAATTTCGCGACGGCGTGATTCGCAAACGCTACACCGCGCTGCTGAAGGGTAATTTGAAGCAACCAGAGATTCGCGTGGAAGTGCCCCTGGATCGGGAAGCCCGTGTGCATGGCGAACGTACCGTGCGCGCCGATGAGGAAGGAATGGAGTCCAAATCACGGTTTCGCGTATTGCGACAATTGCCGGGTGCCACGCTTGTCTCTGTCTCCATTGCCACAGGCCGCACACACCAAATTCGCGTCCATGCGCAATACATGGAACACCCGGTAGCGGGGGATGATCGCTATGGCAATCGTGAATTTAACCGCCGCATGCGTCGCAGTGGGTTGAAAAGAATCTTTCTGCATGCCGCCAACATCGCCATACCCCGCCGCCCCGGGCCGGATTTGGCGCTGGAAGCGCCGCTGCCGGAAGACCTGCAACGGGCATTGGCGCGATTGGGTGGCACACCCGAGCCATGAACAACCTGCGGCACCCGTGATGGAGTTCGGTCTGCTAGAATTCAGCCCGATTCACCGTGTCCAATTAATCGCCGCCCTGGCCCGTTACAGCCGCCGACACCAAAGCCAACCGGGAAATCAACGCCAATGAGTGAACGCGATCCCGCCCAATTTGAAAAAGACCTGGTCAACCAGGTGGCCATGGAATTCCTGCGTGAACAGCGGGCAGCGCGGCGCTGGGGAATATTTTTCCGTTTCCTGTTCGCGGCCTACCTGTTGCTGTTTCTGATCATGTATGTGGGCGGCGAGGCCGACATACGCGCTGGCGGGTTTGGCGAATCGCGCTTCACCGCGCTGGTGGAAGTGGACGGCGTCATTGCGCCGGATACTGAAGCCAGCGCGGATCACATCGTCTCCGGTTTGCGCGATGCCTTTGAAGACGAGCGCACCGCCGGCATTATTGTCCGGATCAACAGCCCGGGGGGCAGCCCGGTGCAAGCAGGGTATGTGTTCGACGAAATGCGCCGGCTACGCAAGGAATATCCCGAAACCCCGCTGTATGCGGTGATCACTGACCTGTGTGCCTCAGGCGGGTATTACATTGCCGTGGGCGCGGACAAGATTTATGCGGACAAGGCCAGCATTGTCGGCTCCATCGGCGTCATCATGTCGGGTTTTGGTTTCGTGGATAGTCTGGGCAAGCTCGGCATGGAACGCCGTGTGCGCCATGCTGGCGTAAACAAGGGTTTCATGGACCCGTTTCAGCCGCTGCGCGAAGAGGAAGTCGCCCATGTGGACGGCATGCTGGACGAGATTTATCAGCAGTTCATAAAAGTTGTGAAAGAAGGGCGCGGTACACGCCTGAAAGACGACCCGGCGATTTTCTCCGGCCTGGTATGGACCGGAGAGAAATCACTGGAGTTGGGGTTGGTGGATGCGCTCGGAAGTTCCAGCTATGTGGCACGGGAAATTATCGGCGCCAAGGAAATCGTAGACTTCACCCGCCGGGAAAATTATCTGGATCGTTTTGCGCGCCGTTTCGGCACTGCCATGGCGGATAAATTTCTGGCGCCGACGTTACGCCTGCGTTGAGCAATACCGGCGCTCAGGGAACCGGAACACCGGCACGGCGCAGCATCTCCGACAATGCGATCAGGGGCAGGCCGATAAGAGCGCTGGGATCCGGCACACGCATATCCCGCAGCAGGGAAATGCCCAGCCGTTCGGACTTGAACGATCCGGCGCAATCGTAGGGTTGCTCCGCCAGCAGGTAGCGCTCGATCTCGGCATCCGCTAACGGGCGAAAAAACACTTCGCATGTCACCACTTGTTCCTGAATGTCTCCGTTGCCGGCGTCCAGCAGACACAGGCCGGTGTGAAAACTGACCCAACGGCCACTGCATGCCTGAAGTTGTATCCGCGCCGCGGCGTGGTCACTGGGTTTGTTTAGTATCTTGCCGTCCGGCATCACAGCCACCTGGTCCGAGCCAATTATCAACGTGCCGGGGAACCGGGTAGCCAGACTTCTGGCCTTATTTTTGGCCAGGCGCCGCACCAGTGCCTCCGGGGTTTCACCTGTCAGCGGGTCTTCATGCACGGGTGGCGCCAGCGCGGTAAAGGACACCCCTAAGCGCTGCATCAGCTCATAACGGTAAGGTGATGAAGAGGCCAGAACAATAGCCCGGGGGGCTTGGCCAGTGGGGTCGAACCGGGTCATAGGGTTAAAAGATTATCCCTTTCAACAGGTTATTGCATGGTTGGGCGAAGGAGTTGCTTTGACAGTACCGGGGTGTGTAGATAAACTTGCGCGCCTGATGTCGGGCTTGCCACAGTATTTTGAGCCCATTCGCCTCGCGGAACGCGGTGAGGTGATGGTCGGCGATCTTGTTCTCAGCCAGATGCCGCGGCTGCGGCAATCATTGCATGACGACTCCGGAACAGTTCATGTGCATATTGCCTGTGAGCCTTGTGACCAGGGGGGGATCCGGATCCATGGCAGTCTTTCCGCTACGGTAAAAGTGGATTGCCAGCGCTGTCTCGGCGCATTTGACCTGCCGTTGCATGTGAATCTTGATGCCCGCGCCGTGGCGGCAAGCGGGGCCGCTGAAGACCTGGATCAGGATGCGGATGTAATGATGTCGGGCGAGGGGCAGCAGATACATCTCGCCAGTTTTGTTGAGGACGAGTTGATTTTGACACTGCCACTGGCGCCGTTACACCCGGCGGGAAAATGCCCGGTGGCTGAATACACGGAGACAAATACACACACGCGCGACAATCCGTTTGCCGCGTTGAAGCAGTTGAAATTGAAACAGGATTGATACAGGAGAACAGCCAAAATGGCCGTACAACAAAACCGGAAATCCAGTTCCCGCCGTGACATGCGCCGCTCACATGATGCACTGACGGGGCCAACCCTTTCCACCGAACCCAGCACCGGTGAAGTTCATCGCCGCCACCACATCAGCCCCGATGGCTATTATCGCGGTCGCAAGGTACTCCGCACCAAGGGCGACGAGTAGTCAGTAGCGTCCCCATCGGCGGTTCGAGAACCGTTCCCCAGTGACCATTCGCATCGCACTGGATGCCATGGGTGGCGACCATGGCCCGACGGAGATCGTCCCCGCGGCCGCGCATTCTCTGCGCGGTCATCCGGAACTCGAACTTATTCTGGTAGGTCGAGAACCGGAGTTACAACCTCTAATCGCCCGATATGCAGCCGATCTATCCGGGCGCATCAGCATTCATCACGCGCCCGAAGTGGTGGAAATGCATGAGTCGCCCTCCGGAGCATTACGCATAAAAAAGACTTCGTCCATGCGCGTGGCCATTGATCTGGTCAAGGAAGGTATTGCCCAGGCATGTGTCAGCGCCGGTAACACTGGAGCGCTCATGGCCATGGCCCGCTATGTGCTGAAGATGTTGCCCGGCGTGGATCGTCCCGCCATCTGCACTACCATGCCGGGGATCCATGGCCAAACCCACTTACTTGATCTGGGCGCCAATGTAATCTCCGACTCCGAGCAACTTTTCCAGTTCGCGGTCATGGGCAGCGAACTCACCAGCGCGGTGAACAATGTCGCCAGTCCGAGCGTGGCCCTGTTGAATGTGGGCGCCGAAGAGATTAAGGGCAATGACATGGTGAAACAGGCGGCAGTGTTGCTGTCCAAAAGCCATCTCAACTATGTCGGCTTCGCTGAAGGAAATGACATTTACTCCGGCAAAATTGATGTCATTGTCTGCGATGGGTTCACCGGCAATATCGCCCTCAAGGCCAGCGAAGGGGTCGCTGAGTTCATCAGCTATCACGCCAAAGCCGAATTTGAGAAATCTCTTTACGCCCGCACGGCCGCCATGATCTCCATGCCCATCCTCAAGGCCATACGGCGCAAAATTGATCCACGCCGTTACAACGGCGCCACCCTGCTCGGTCTGCGCGGAATAGTGGTCAAGAGCCACGGCAGCGCGGACCGGATTTCATTTGCTCATGCCATTGAGGAAGCCATCGCCGAGGTACAGAAAAATGTGCCGGATCGCATCGCCGCGCGTCTGGAGACATTATTGACCCCGGAACCGGCGCTGTGACGTTTTCCAGCATACTCGGAACCGGCAGTTATCTGCCGCAACGAATTGTTACCAATGCCGAGCTGGCGCA
>JAYUHG010000105.1:0-2139 GCA_043767195.1 Gammaproteobacteria bacterium
CCGGGACGCGCGGCGCGCACACGGCTGACTGCCTCCACGGCCGTCAGCCCCGACTCCACTAACATGCGCGCGGCGATGGTCCCGGTGCGGCCAAGTCCGGCGTAACAATGCAGCACAATTTTGCCGCCGCGCTGCAACTCCTGATGCAAGTACGGCCCCGCGGACCGCCAGGCTTGCTCAAAGTCCTGCTCCGGCACATGCATATCCACTATCGGCAAATGCACATGCTGGATGCCGAGCTTGCGCGCCCGATGCGGGATCTCGTCTACGCCAAAGTCACGCATCTCATCGGACTCCATCAGCGACACCAGGACATTGCCCCCCCAGGCGCGAATGGCGGCAATATCAGCATCCAGATCCCGCGCCCGACCTGAATCGAAACTGTTCCAGGGCGGCTGTCCTGGGCAAATAGTCATGCCCAGCAGTCCACCTGCCTGCCACACAGGTACAGAGTCAATATGCAACGGCAGCGGCGTGAAGTCGCCGTCGTGCAAGGATCGTCCGGGTACTTCGCGCACCATGTTTTAGTGTTTGAGTACAGCCAGCGCCTTCTGCCACGGTGCGGATGCCGCCATCTCGGCGCTCCAGCGCTGGATTTCCGGAAACTTCGCCACCGGCAAGCCACATCCGCCGGCATGTACCAGAGAAGCGAACACATGATGATCGGCGATGCTGGAGCTGTTACCGACCATATGCTTGCGGCCCTTCAGGTGAGCATTCAAGACCGCGCCGAAACGGGCGAACTCGGTCTCGCCTTTTTCCAGTTGCTTTGGATCCGGCTCACCAATCTTCAACAGCGCTTTAACCATGTTCTCAAACAGGAAAATCATACACGCCGGTCCGAAGTGCGCGGTGTTCCAGCTAATCCACTGATGCATTTGCGCGCGCGGCTTGGGGTCCGTGGGGATCAATTTTCCGCCAGCCTTGTAGGCCAGGTACAACATGATGGCGGTGGATTCCCACAGCACAAAATCTCCGTCGGTGAAGGTCGGGATTTTGTGGTTGGGGTTCATTGTGATGAATTCCGGTTTCATGTGTTCGCCCTTGGTCAGGTCCACGTTAACCATTTCCAGGTCCTGGCCTAATTCATGGGCCACGGCAAATACGCGCAGAGAATTTGGGGATGGGGCAAAGGTATAAAGTTTCATGGTGTCCTCCGACAGTGTTCACGGGTTAATAAACATTGATCCTAACAGGTTGGCACGCGCGGAGCAGATTCAACCGCGGCGGGGCAATGTGCGCAGCTTACTTCAGACCGGTCACCCCATCGCCAACAAAGGGATTGCCGCGACGTTCCGCGCCGAAGGTGGAAGTCGGGCCGTGCCCGGGGACAAACGTGACATCATTCCCCAGGGGCCACAGACGCCCGCAAATGGAATTGATTAAAGTGTCGTAGTCACCGCGGGGGAAATCCGTGCGGCCGATGGAGCCTTTGAACAGCACGTCGCCAACCATGGCAATCTGATCCGCCCGGTGATGGAACACCACATGCCCGGGCGTGTGTCCCGGGCAATGCAACACATCCATCTCCACATTTCCGAAGCGCACCACATCCCCCTGCCCCAGCCAGCGTTGCGGCGTGAATGGCTCCGAGGGCGGGAACCCGAACATCTGCCCCTGCTCCGTCAGCGCATCAATCCAGAATTTATCTTCCGGATGGGGTCCTTCAATGGGCACCTGCATGAGCCGCGCCAGCTCCGCCACGCCGCCGGCATGATCAATGTGAGCGTGAGTAACCAGGATCTTTTCCAGTTCAATCCCCTCTTCTCGCAGCACTGCCTGGATTTGATCCAAATTGCCGCCCGGATCCACCACGGCGCCGCGCCCGGTCTGTTCGCATTTGAGCACGGAACAATTCTGCTGAAATTGTGTAACGGGGATGATGGTAACTTTCATGCCGGCTGCCCGGTGGCGGGGCCGGCATTATACCCAAGGGCGGGGTACCCGGGCGGAGACTATTTTATGAGCGGACGCATAGTACCGGCACCGTCGCCACGCGCAACACGCTCTCGGCAATGCTTCCCATCAAAAGATGCTTAAGACCGGTTCGCCCATGGGTGCCGAGGACAATCATATCCGCGCCGATGTCCGCGGCGCTCTGGTTGATTTCAGTGGCAGCGACACCGGAACGGATTTTGG
>JAYUHG010000106.1:0-5092 GCA_043767195.1 Gammaproteobacteria bacterium
TATGTAGCCGCGATAGGATGTGGGCGCCACATGGGCGATCTCGGCGGGATCGCCTCCATCCAGACTGACAATAATGTCCCCGGCCATGGCCTCCGCCGCAATCATGCGCGCCCCGACGGCAGTGTCCTCCTCGGCCACCATGCCGACAATGTAAATGGGTCCATGCTTGACCTGGCCCTTGGCCATGACCCGCAACATTTCCAGAATAATGGCGAGTCCGGCCTTGTCGTCACCCCCCAGGGGAGTGCCGGGGGCCGAGCGAATGATGTCGCCATCCCGGTGCATGCCCTCAAACTTTGTCTGATTGGTATCCAGGTGATAGGACAGGTTCCAGGAGGGTAGTGTCGGATCGCCCGGGACTACCGCGATCAGGTTTCCGGATTCCGGCGGTGTATTGCCCTGATCACAGGACAAATCCTTTCTTTCCTCTACCGACAAGACCTGGTGGCGGCGCGTCAGATCATCAATTTGAACCTGGATCCCCAGTGGTGCGCCGACGGCTTCCAGCCGTGCCTTGGCGCCGGCGACCAACACACTCTCACGGCAACTGCGTGAGGGCAGAGCCAGGAGTTCCAAGAGTTCCAGTGCCATGCGCTCGGGATTGATACTGTTCAGTAACTCCAAGGGCGGGGCGCGTTCACTGTCCAGACGATATTCAGTGATAACTGCCGGTTGTCCGGGCGTAGAAAACGACAATCGCTCCTCTACGTTCTCTGCGCGGGTGGGGGTAATGGCTGCGGACAGTAGTAATAACCAGATAACCCTGAAAATCACCGGTAAATTATTTTTATTTTTCATAAAGTTGAGATCAACACTTCGTTCTATTTATGGAGCCATGGCTTGAGGATGGCAAAAAGCGTGGGAGAAACAGCATACTTACGCGTATAAGGACGCAGGCTACACCGCGAACTGCTGGATTTCCCGGGATTTTTTGCTACCCAGCCCGAATAGCCGAAATGGAGGTCATGTTCGCCACGGGCCTGGCAAGGCTCATTCATTTAAGAATATTACTTATTATTAATCAATACTATACAAGCGTATTTAAAAGTTTATTCTGGATATAAATCGCGTACTTGCTGGAACTCACCATGAAAACTAATCCTCCAGGATATACACCCCGATTTTCTGCCCAGCATCTCGATATTGCCCTCCGGGGCCTCCGCCACCGCATCCACCAATGGGGAGACCCAAATTTTCCACCCATATTCCTGCTCCACGGCTGGGTGGACACGGGCATGAGCTTTCAATTCCTGGCGGATCATCTGGCGCAGCGTTGGCAGGTTATCGCCCCGGACTGGCGCGGCTTCGGGGATTCCGCCTGGGATCCCAACGGCTACTGGTTTCCCGATTACCTGGCGGATCTGGATGCGCTGTTGACGCATTTTTCCCCAGGCAAACCGGCACGGGTAGTGGGACATAGCATGGGCGGCAATGCCGCCGGCCTGTATGCGGGGATCCGACCGGAGCGGATATCCCATCTTGTGATCCTGGATGTCGCCGGGCTGAAGAACACGCCCCCCGAGGAATCGCCAGCCCGCTATGGGCGCTGGCTGGATCAATTGCAAAACCCGACCCGATTTGCCCCCCTGAAGGATCACTCGGCCACTTTGGCCCTGGTAGCCAAACTGGCACCGCGACTGGACCCGGCACGGGCCGAGTTTCTGGCACAGCAATGGGCACGACCAGCGGCGGACGGCGCATTGCAGCTACCCCATGATCCCCGGCACAAACACGTTAATCCCGTGCTCTACCGCCGCGCAGAGGCCCGCGCCTGCTGGCGCCGGATCACCGCTCATACATTATTAGTATTGGCACAACAGGGGCAGATTTATCCCCATTGGGAACCGGAGTTGAGGGCCGATGTGACCGCCTGCATCCCGCATCTGCGCACCGAAGTCCTGGATTGCGGTCACATGGTCCACCTGGAGAAAGCAGAGGAACTGTCGGTATTGTTGGATACGTTTCTGACTGTGAAGTGAACAATAACGGGTAGAATGGCGCGCCATTTTCCAGTCACCAGTCCCAGCCCCCAAAATGTTCACCGAACTCTTCCACTTCCCCCCCGGCAAAAAAGGCTTCTTCGGCCAGTTCGGTGGTGCGTTCATTCCCGAGATACTGCATGAGACCCTGGCAGAGCTGTGCGTGGCGTTTGAGTCCGCGCATAAAGACCCGGCATTCTGGAATGAATATGTGCAGCTCATGTCCACCTACTCCTGCCGCCCGACGCCCATTACATTCTGTGAGAATCTGACCCGGCTCCAGGGCGGGGCGCAAATCTTCATCAAGCGCGAAGACCTGAATCACACTGGCGCCCACAAGGCCAACAATGTCATGGGCCAGGGCCTGTTGGTGAAGCGCATGGGCAAAAAGCGCGTCATCGCCGAGACCGGCGCCGGCCAACACGGCGTCGCCACCGCCACCATGGCGGCAAAACTCGGATTGCAATGCACTATTTATATGGGTGCGGAAGACGTGGAACGGCAGCGCCCCAACGTCTTCTGGATGGAACAACTGGGCGCCACAGTGGTTGTGGTGGAAGACGGTACTCGCACTTTGAAAGATGCCATCAATGCCGCCCTGCGGGATTGGGCGGAGTCCATGGCGGATACACATTACGTATTGGGCACCGTCTGTGGCCCGCACCCGTTTCCGTTAATGGTGACCTGGTTTCAGTCGTTAATCGGCAAAGAGGCGCGGGCGCAAATGCTGGAACGCACCGGCAAACTGCCAAATCGCGTCTACGCCTGCGTCGGCGGTGGCAGCAATGCCAGCGGTATTTTCGCCGGATTTCTGGATGATAAAGCAGTGGAGTTGGTAGGCGTGGAGGCCGGCGGCCATGGCTTGAACAGCGGCAACCACGCCGCCCGCATCGCCGGCGGTCAGGGCAGTGTCGGCATCGCACAGGGATACAAAACATTTTTCATGCAGGACAAAGAAGGGCAGATGCGCGATACACATTCCATCTCCGCCGGCCTGGATTACATCGGCATCGGCCCCATCCTGGCCTGGCTGCATGAACAAAAACGTGTGCGCTTCGAATCCGCCACGGATGCGGAAGTCATCGCCGCCTTCAAAACAACAATTCGCCACGAGGGCCTGATTCCCGCCCTGGAAAGTACCCATGCCATAGCCCGCGCCCTGGTGGAAGCGAAATCCATGAGCAAAACCGATTCCATACTAATCAATCTGTCCGGTCGCGGTGATAAAGACATATTTACGATTGCTTCCGCGCTCGGCGACGAGCGGTGGTACGACTTTCTGCGGAGTAAGGTCGCAGAACATGACCGAAAGAACAACAAAGTGAAGCGTGAAGCGTGAAACGAAGGAAAGCACATTCCCGGGACAAGGAATCGGTGGTCGCGTGTTTCACGTTTCACGTTTCACGCTTCACGTTTCACTTGTAACTTACTCCTATGTCTCTGTCCCAGTATTTGGCCTCCAAAAAGAAACAGCGGAATCTGCTGCTAATGACCCACACGGTCGTCGGTTATCCGTCCCTGGAAGCAAATTGGCAAATGCTGGAAGCCATGCAGGCGGCGGGCGTGGATTTGGTGGAGTTGCAGATGCCGTTCAGCGAACCCATTGCGGATGGGCCGGCGTTTAATCGTGCCAATCAGGGGGCGCTGGCCAACGGGATCCATTGGGATGATTACTTTCAATTGATGGCACGGGCTGCCAAGGCCTTTTCATTCCGGCTGTTGTTCATGGGCTATTACAACAATGTCTTTCAACTTGGCCATGAGGCGTTTTGCCGCCGGCTGGCGCAGGCGGGCGGTCATGGTTTCATCATTGCCGATCTGCCGCCGGGTCAGTGCGGGGAACTGAACCAATACGCAAAACAATATGATCTGGACCCGATTCACATGATGACGCCGGTGAACTCACCCCAGCGACTGAAACAGATCGCCCAGGACGCCGCCGGTTTCATTTATTGCGTGGCGCGCAAGGGCGTCACCGGCAAGGCCACCACCTGGGATGGTGAACTGCGGGATTACATTGCCCGCTGCCGGGCCGCAACTACGCTACCCTTGGGTATGGGATTCGGCATCCGCTCCGCGGATGACGTGCGTCAGTTGCGGGGGCAGATTGATTTGGCCATTGTCGGCACCGCCTGCCTGGAAGTGTGGGAGCGGGAAGGTCAAGCGGGCTATGTGAAATTCCTGCAATCTCTCATGGAGGCTACACGCTAAGGTCATGGCAAACACCACACAACATCACCGCTTGTTGATCCTTGGCTCCGGCCCGGCGGGTTACACCGCTGCCGTGTATGCGGCCCGCGCCGGTCTGGAACCGGTCATCATCGCCGGCATTCAGGTGGGCGGGCAGATGACCACCACCACGGACGTAGATAATTGGCCTGCGGATGATCAGGGCGTACAAGGTCCGGAACTCATGGAGCGCATGAAGCGCCACGCAGAACGCTTCGGCACACGGATGATTTATGACCATATTCAGAAGGCGAACCTCGACCAGCGCCCCTTTACGTTGCACGGCGACAGCACTACCTACACCTGTGATGCGTTGATCATCGCCACCGGCGCCACGGCAAAATATCTCGGACTGCCCTCGGAAGAAGCCTACAAGGGCAAGGGCGTTTCCGCCTGCGCCACCTGCGACGGATTTTTCTACCGCGGCAAACCCGTGGCCGTCATCGGCGGCGGTAACACGGCGGTGGAGGAGGCCATCTATCTGGCCAATCTGGCATCCAAGGTGACCCTCATCCATCGCCGGGATCAGTTCCGCGCAGAACAGATCATGATCGACCATTTGCTGGCCCGCACCGGCGCCAGCGGCAATGTCCATATTCAATGGAATCATGTGCTGGATGAGGTGTTGGGGGATGCCGCTGGTGTCACCGGTGTACGCATGAAGGATGTAAAGACCGGCGGCACAACCGACCTCGCCGTACACGGCGTGTTCATCGCCATCGGGCATACACCCAACACAGACATCTTCGCCGGCCAGGTAGACATGGATGGCGGCTATATTCGTGTGCAATCGGGCAGTAAAGGACTTGCGACACAAACCAGTGTGCCAGGCGTATTTGCCGCCGGCGACGTGGCGGATCCGATTTATCGCCAGGCGGTGACGT
>JAYUHG010000107.1:0-2134 GCA_043767195.1 Gammaproteobacteria bacterium
CCCGGCGGATCCTCTGAAGACACCGGAACACATTGCCCCGGTGTGGTACTTCACGCCGTTCTACGCCATTCTCCGCGCCATCCCCAATCAATTGGGTGGTGTCATCGCCATGGGCTCGGCAACCTTCATGTTTTTCCTGTTGCCCTGGCTGGATCGCAGCCCGGTGAAATCCATTCGCTATCGCGGCTGGAAATTCAAACTGGCGCTGGCGCTGTTCACCGTCAGTTTCATCACCTTGGGCTGGCTGGGAATGCAGGCCCCGACGACCCTGTATACCTGGATCTCCCGTGTCTGCTCGGTGATTTATTTCCTGTTTTTTATAGCTATGCCGATTTATACCGCCAATGACAATGACAAGCCGGTGCCGGATCGGGTGCGCTGGCCATGATGCGCGCCGGTTTAATCATTTTGGTTTTGTTGATAAACGCGGCCCCGGTTTCGGCAGCCGGTGGCGGCCATCTGCTGCACTATGAAGCGGATCTGTCCAATCAGGTGTCATTGCAGCGTGGCGCGCAGTTGTTCGTGAATTACTGCCTGAGTTGCCACTCCGCGGCGTTTATGCGTTACAACCGCCTGGGCCGGGATTTGGGTATTCCCGAGGATATGCTCAAGACCAATCTCATGTTCGGCACCGACAAACCCGGGGAGACCATGACCATCGCCATGCAGCCCCAGGACGCGGTGCAGTGGTTCGGGGTGGCGCCGCCGGATCTGTCGGTGACCGCCCGCGCCCGTGGCGCCTCCTGGCTGTATACCTATTTCATGACCTTCTACCGTGACCCCACGCGATCCACCGGCGTTAATAATCTGGCTTTCAAGGATGTGGGCATGCCCCATGTGTTGTGGGAGTTGCAGGGTTGGCAGCGACCGGTCTACAGCGAGGAGCAGGCCGCTGACGGTACCGTTACGCGCACAATTACCGGCTTGGAGCTGAAAACACCCGGCAGCCTGGACGCGGACGGTTATCGCGTCGCGGTTCAGGACCTGGTGAATTTTCTCGTTTATCTGGGCGAACCCATCAAGCTCAAGCGCCATGCCATCGGCGGCTGGGTGATGGCATATCTGCTGTTGCTGCTGGCGGTTGTTTACCTGCTGAAGCGGGAGTTCTGGAAGGACGTAGATTGATCGGGCGGCGGTCGTGCGTCACCGCCGCGCCAGCAAAGTGCCTGCGTTCATAAATTTCCCCCAAGTGATCCTATGATTTTCTATACCGATATAGATGGTCCCCTCGGCCACAGTGTGCGCATTGTATTGGCGGAAAAGGACATCAATTGTGATGTGCATTTCGTCGGCCCCGATGACCGGCCGGAAGATCTGGCCGAGGCCAACCCCTACGGCAGCTCACTGACGTTGCTGGATCGTGACCTGTCCCTGTACGACGCTCAAATCATCATGGAATATCTGGATGAGCGCTTTCCCCATCCGCCGTTGATGCCGGTGGACCCGGTGGCCCGGGCCAACAACCGGCAACTGCGTTATCGTCTGGTGAAGGATTTGTACGCGCTGGTGGAGGTAGTCACCGGTGGCACAGATGCCCAGGCCAACACCGCCAGAAAAGCCTTGCGCGATCACCTGACCGCCATCGTGCCGGCCTTCAACCAGCACCAGTATTTCATGTCGGACGAATATTCATTGATGGATTGCGTTCTGGTGCCGCTGCTTTGGCGGCTGGATTTTTACCGCATCAAGCTGCCGCCCTCGGTCAAAGCCATGCATAAATATGCCTTGCGCCAGTTTTCCCGGCCTGCCTTCCGGCTCAGTCTGTCGGAGCAGGAGAAGCAGATGAACCTGGGGTGATGGGTTGATCTGCGCCGGTATGGTTGTACGGCACACGCAATGACTTCCAATCGTCCTTACCTGTTGCGCGCCCTGTACCAGTGGGTGTTGGACAACGGCATGACTCCGCAAATCCTGGTGGATGCCACCATGGCGGACTCGGTGCTACCGCAGGAGCATGTGAAGGATGGCAGAATCGTACTCAACATATCCCCGCAGGCGGTTCCCAATCTGCTGATCAGCGATGACGCAGTGAGCTTCAACGCCCGCTTTTCCGGTCGCCCCTTCCCGGTGCGCGCCCCGATCCGCGCCGTGCTGGCAATTTTCGCGCGGGAAAACGGCAAAGGCATGGTATTTC
>JAYUHG010000108.1:0-2130 GCA_043767195.1 Gammaproteobacteria bacterium
CTGCTGAAAGGCCGTGCCAATTATCTGTGCCTGCATCGCGCCCAGTTGGCGGAGGAGCAGGGAGCCGGGCTGGATCGAACTTCCATGGGATTGCTGTCCAGCCTGCGGCAATGGGGCAATCAAACCGTGGATGGGGATCTGGCCGGGTTCCCGGAGTTGCCGGAGGAGAGCCGGTTGCGCGGGCTGGTGACCTCCACCGCGGAAAACTGTCTGGGGCAGGATTGCGCGCACATTGATAGATGTTTCGTGTTTCGAGCGCGCAAATGTGCCCAGGAGGCGGATGTCACCGTGGTGAATCATCATTTGTTCCTGTCCGATTTGGGGTTGCGTGGCCGTGGTTATGGCGAGTTGTTGCCGGACATGGATGTGGTCATATTTGACGAGGCCCATCAATTGCCGGAACTGGCGTCGCAGTTTTTTACCACTTCTGTTACCAGCCATCAGTGGTTCGAGTTTCTACAGGATACCCGTGCGGCTTACCTGAAGGAGGCGGCGGATCTGCCGGAATTTATCAATCGTCTTGATGCGGTGGACACGGGGTTGCGCGCACTGCGTCTGACCCTGGGCACGGAGGATGGCAGTCGCGCCTGGCGCGACCTGCGTGATCAGGCGCCGGTGCAAAGCGCCATGATGGCGCTGCTGGATGCAGCCGAGGCGGTGCGTGTGGTGCTGGAAAACTTTGCCGCCCGGGGCCGCATGCTGGATAACTGTTTTCGCCGCCAGACGGAACTGCTGAATATGCTCTCGGCGTTCCAAGACGGGTCTGATCCCCGCTCCGTGCAATGGCTGGAACTGCGTGGTCGCGGATTTCTTCTGCACCAGACGCCCTTGGAGGTGGCCGGTCCATTCCGGGAGGGATTGAACCCGGAAACGCATCCTTGCATCTTCACCTCGGCGACCCTGAGCGTACGCGGAGACTTCTCCCATTTCACCGCGCGTCTTGGCCTGCAACAGGTGCCGGCCCGCGGTTGGCCGAGTCCGTTTGATTTCCGGAGACAGGCCATGTTGTACATTCCGCCGGACATGCCCGATCCCCGCGCCGAGGGGTATACCGAGCGCGTTGTGGAAGCGGCGGTGCCGGTGCTGCAATTGACTCGCGGTCGCGCCTTTCTTTTATTCACCAGTTATCGCGCCCTGCATCTGGCCACGCCCTTGGTGCGTGCAGCATTGTCGTATCCGGTGCTGGTGCAGGGCGATGCGCCACGCACGGAGTTGCTGGATCGGTTTCGCAAGACACCCCACGCCGTGCTGTTGGGCACCAGCAGTTTCTGGGAAGGTGTGGATGTGCGCGGTCAGTCCCTGTCTTGTGTCATCATAGACAAGTTGCCCTTCGCGGCGCCGGATGATCCCGTGTTGCAGGCGCGTCTGCGCAAGCTGGAAGAAGAGGGGGGTAATCCCTTCATGGATTATCAGATGCCGGAGGCGATTATCAGTCTGCGGCAGGGGATTGGCAGATTGATCAGGGATGAACATGATTTCGGCGTGCTGATGATCTGTGATCCGCGCCTGCTGTCCAAACCCTATGGCAAGGTCTTTTTGCGCAGTCTGCCGGATATGCAGCGCGTCCGGGAATTGGATTCAGTGGAAAAATTCCTTGCCGAGCACGAGCGTTGAAGGTGATGCGAAATATTTGCAGCCTCACTCCGGCACCGTCACTCAGGCGCAAGCGACCCACAGGATGTGGGAAATGCTCGTGAGGACAGGACGTCCGGAGCGGCCGGGGAGACGAATCAACCATATATTGAAATCGTGCAATTCAGATATGACTTCAACCGTTGTCAGGAGTGACACGACAATGATTATTCTGCGACTTAAACCTGATCGAGACAGTTCAGTCAGGGCCCATCACCCCTGGGTATTCTCCGGCGCGTTGCTGGATGTGCCAAAGACCTGCGAACTGGGAGAAACGGTAATTCTGGCAAATGCCTCCGGCTCACCCCTGGCGGTGGGCGCGGTATCGCCGAAATCCCAAATCACGGTGCGGGTCTGGAGTTTTTCCCCGGACACGATCATTGACGCGGCATTCTTCCAGAAACGCATCGGCGCGGCGTTGGCGCGGCGCGGCGCTGCGTCATCCGCGGATGTGGCGCGGCGGCTGGTGGGCGCCGAATCGGATCAATTGCCCGGGCT
>JAYUHG010000109.1:0-5077 GCA_043767195.1 Gammaproteobacteria bacterium
GCTGTGGGTTAATGAAGGTGAAGCGTATCTCCTGTTAGCGTAATGAAAGAGAAAATATCGCCATGTTGAGTATCAAAAATCTCCACGTCAGTGTAGAAGGAAAAAAAATCCTAAAAGGGCTGGATCTTGAAGTCCGTGCAGGAGAAACCCACGCCATCATGGGACCCAACGGCTCTGGCAAGAGCACGCTGGCGAACGTACTCGCCGGACGCGATGGCTATACGGTTACCGCGGGGGAAATATCCTATCTCGGCAAGGACCTCACGGCGCTGGCGCCGGAGGAACGGGCGCGTGAAGGCGTGTTTCTGGCGTTTCAGTATCCGGTGGAGATCCCTGGAGTAAATAATGTGTATTTGCTCAAGGCGGCGTTGAATGCCATTCGCAAACACCAGGGGTTGGTGGAGCTGGATGCGGTGGAGTTTCTGGCGCTGGTGCGGGAGAAGATGGGGCTGGTGAAGATGCGCGAGGACTTTATGAGCCGCGCGGTGAATGAAGGATTTTCCGGCGGCGAAAAGAAGCGCAATGAGATTTTTCAGATGGCGGTGCTGGAGCCGCGGCTGGCGATTCTGGATGAAACCGATTCCGGGTTGGATATTGATGCGTTGCGTGTGGTCGCCGATGGCGTGAATCATCTGCGCAATCCTGAGCGCGCTCTGATTCTGGTAACCCACTACCAACGGCTGCTGGATTACATCGTGCCGGATCGGGTGCATGTGCTGACCGACGGGCGCATTCTGAAATCCGGCGGCAAGGAACTGGCCCTGGAATTGGAAGCGCGGGGTTATGACTGGGTCCGCGCCGCCGCATGAGTGATACCGCCGTGCATGAATTCCTGGAGTCCTGGAGCGGCGTAACGCCACTGCCCGGCGCGCCCTGGTTTGCGCCCCGACGGGAAGCGGCGCAACAAATGTTACGCGCCCGCGGTTTTCCCACGCTGCGGGATGAGGACTGGAAATATACCGATGTGCGCGCCATTGCTTCGCGTCGCTTTCAGTTTGGGACCGCTGCGCCGGTCAGCGCGGAATTGATCGAATCCACCTCCTTCGCCGATACCGGTGTCCACGAATTGATATTCAAGAATGGTATGTTTGCGCCCGGCAACATCACGCCCGCCCTGCCCGCCGGTGTGGTGGTCATGCCGCTGAGTCAGGCCCAGGTGCAGCATGAGAAATTGATTTCCCCCCATCTGGCCCACTACGCCGATCTGAACAAGCACGGCTTCCTGGCCCTGAACACGGCCCTGGCCACCGATGGCGCGCTGATTTGGATCCCGGATGGCGTGGAAGTAAAAATCCCCGTCAGTCTGTTGTTTGCCTCCGGCGCCGGCGCCCAGGCCAGCGGTGCCTGCCCGCGCAATCTCATTATTCTGGGCCGGAACGCCCGCGCCACGGTCATTGAGTGCTACACCGGCAGTGACGCCGGCGAGTATCTGACCACGGCGGTGACGGAAGTGCGTTTGGGGACCGGCGCAAAACTCGAACATTATCGCTTGCAGCAGGAAGGCGCCCGCGCCTATCACATGGGCAATCTGTCCGTGGTGCAGGATCAGGACAGCGAATTGATTTCCCACGCCTTTGCCCTGGGTGGAGCGCTGGCGCGCAACGAAATTGATGTGCGCCTTGCGGCCCCCGGCTCCCAGGTGACATTAAATGGTCTTTATGTGGCCGGTGAACGCCAGCACATGGACAACCACACGCGCATTGATCATGAGCAACCCCACACCACTAGCGTCGAACATTATCGTGGGGTGCTCACCGGTCGCGCGCGGGCGGTGTTTAACGGCAAGGTGGTAGTACACAAGGACGCGCAGAAAAGCGATGCGCGCCAGGCCAATGCCAATCTGCTGTTGTCCGACGATGCCGAGGTGGACACCAAGCCGGAATTGGAAATTTACGCCGACGATGTGAAATGCAGCCACGGCGCCACCATCGGACGCCTGGATGACGATATGCTGTTTTACCTGCGCACCCGCGCCATTCCCGAGGCCGTGGCCCGCAGTCTGCTTATTTATGCCTTTGCCGATGAGGTCATACAGCACATCGGCTTTCAACCCATTCGCGCGCGACTGGAACAACGGGTGTTGGGCCGGTTGCCGGACGCGGATGTGATCCGGGAATTCGTGCAATGAGCCGCAGCCAGGCAATGAGCGCGGATCGCCGCGACGGCCCGGCGCTGGATGTGGAACGTATCCGCGCTGACTTTCCCATACTGTCGCGCCAGGTCCATGGCCAAGCGTTGGTCTATCTGGACAATGCCGCCACTTCGCAAAAGCCGGAATCCGTCATCGCCACCCTGGATCGCTACTATCGGGAATACAACGCCAACATTCATCGTGGTGTACACACGCTGAGCGAGGAGGGCACGGTCGCTTACGAAGGTGCCCGCCGCCGTATCGCCACATTCATTAATGCAGGTGATGCGCGCCAGATTGTCTTCGTGCGCGGTACCACCGAGGCCATCAATCTAGTGGCCCAGAGCTGGGGTCGCAACCGCCTGCGCAGCGGCGACGAGATCGTGATCTCAGGACTGGAACATCATTCCAACATCGTCCCCTGGCAGATGTTGTGTGAACAGACCGGTGCGAAATTGCGTGTCATGCCCATCAACGACGCCGGCGAGATTGACCTGGATGCCGGTCGCAAATTGATTGGGCCCGCTACGCGCCTCGTCGCTGTCGGTCACATCTCCAATGCTCTCGGCACCATTAACCCGGTGGCCGAGATCATCGCTCTGGCCAAAGCACAGGGAGCAGTGACCTTGATTGATGGCGCCCAGGCGGTGCCGCACATGGCCGTGGACGTGCAGGCGCTGGATTGCGATTTCTATGCCTTCTCCGGGCACAAATTGTTTGGCCCCACCGGTATCGGTGTGTTGTACGGTCGCGCCGCGCTATTGGAACAGATGCCGCCCTGGCAGGGTGGCGGCGACATGATCAAGATGGTGTCGTTCGAGCGCACGGTCTACAACGATCTGCCCTACAAATTTGAAGCGGGCACCCCGCACATCGCCGGCGGCATTGGTCTCGGCGCCGCCGTGGACTATGTGCAGCAGGTGGGTCTGGACGCCATCGCGCGCCATGAGCAGGAACTGCTGGACTATGCCACCGCCGCCGCGCAGCGTATTCCGGGCTTGCGTCTCATCGGCACCGCGCGCCACAAGGCCAGCATCCTGTCCTTCGTCATCGCCGGCATTCATCCCCATGATCTGGGCACGATTCTGGATCGTCAGGGGATTGCCATCCGCAGCGGTCACCATTGCGCCATGCCGATCATGGAACGCTTCAATATTCCGGCCACGGCGCGGGCCTCGTTCGCGTTCTACAACACCACCTGGGAAGTGGACCGGCTTATGGCGGGTGTGTTGGCCGCGCAAAAGGTATTCGCATGATGATGGATCTGAAGGATCTCTACCAGGAGGTGATCGTGGATCACAACCGCAGTCCGCGGAATTTCCGCATCATGGCGGATGCGACCCGATCCCTGGAAGGTTTCAATCCACTTTGCGGTGATCGGCTGACGTTGTTTGTGAAGCTGGAAGGGGAGCGGGTCAGCGACATCAGTTTCAACGGCTCCGGCTGCGCCATTTCCACGGCCTCGGCGTCATTGATGACCGAAGCGCTGAAAGGCAAAACTCGCGCCGAGGCCGAGAAAATTTTTTCCTCATTCCATCACCTGCTCACCGACGCCGCGCCACCAGAAGACCCGGCTGCTTTTGGCAAGCTGGCGTCGCTGGCCGGTGTGCGTGAATACCCGAGCCGCATCAAGTGCGCGACCCTGTGCTGGCACACGGCCCATGCCCTGATTGAAGGCGAACAGGCCCCGGTTTCCACGGAGTAACTATGCACACTTATGATCCGGTGACCGTAGCGCGGGATTGCGACGCCATCCTGATCCCCGCCGGCACGCACATTACCTTGCCCGCCGGCAGCGTAGTGTTCATCACCCAGGCCCTGGGCGGCAATTACACCGTCAACGTCAATGGCAACCTGGCACAGGTGGGCACCCGGGATGCTGATGCACTGGGCTTTGCCGTGGAGACCCCGGCAGTTAGCGCGAACTCGGACGCGAATATCGGGCCGGTGGAAGAAGAATTATTGTGGGATCAGATGCGCACCTGCTACGACCCCGAGATCCCCATCAATATCGTGGACCTGGGTCTGGTGTATGAATGCAAAGTCACACCTCTGGTGGACGCCGGTAATCGTGTGGATGTGCGCATGACACTCACGGCGCCGGGCTGTGGCATGGGGGAGTTTCTGGCTGAAGATGTGCGCAGTAAATTAAAACAAGTGCCGAATGTGTCTGAGGTGAACGTGGATCTGACTTTTGATCCGCCCTGGAGCCAGGACATGATGTCCGAGGCGGCGCGTCTCGAAACCGGCATGTTATAAGACCCACACATGGCCCGATGGCATGACGCCGGCGGCGCTGACCTGGCTCCGGGCCAGGCGCGTACCCTGGAAATTGACGGCGTAATGGTTGCCGTGGTGAACCTCAACGGTGATCTGTATGCCATTGAAGATCGCTGCACCCACGACGGATCACCTCTGTTCGGCTGCGGCCTGCCAGCGCAAGAATTAATCGAAGGGGATCAGGTTATTTGCCCGCGGCATGGGGCGCGATTTTGCTTGCGTACCGGTGCGGCACTGACGCCCCCGGCCTACGAACCGACGCCTGGGTATGCGGTGCGCGTTGACGCGGGCCGGATGCAGGTGGAAATGCCCTGATGGCGCGGAATGTTGCTTGTCCACAACACATAAGCCCGTATAATTTCAAGGGAACCTCTGAACAAGTTCAGAGGTTACGCGGTGCAGGGATGCACCGCCATTTTCATTGATTTTCAAGTCATTGAAAATGTGAGGAAAGCAAAAACCACGTTTTTTGCCGGCTGACCGCCATGGATGGCGGAAATGCAGAAAATGCAGGAGCAATTTTCTGCCGTCCTCTGATAAGTCCAGGATGGACTTATTCAGAGCTTACCAAGGTTTAATTCAATTTACTCGAACCACTGGAAGGGAATTCATTCATGGCTATCGAACAAACTTTGTCCATTATCAAACCTGATGCCGTGGCGTTGA
>JAYUHG010000110.1:0-2107 GCA_043767195.1 Gammaproteobacteria bacterium
CTGCCAATACTGGTCACGATGCTCACCCAGTTCATACAGATAATCCCAGGTGAAGATCCCGGACTCATGCCCGTCATCAAACACCAGGCGTACGGCATAATGACCCATGGGCTCAATGTCCTTGATATTGACGTTTTCCTTGCCCACCTGCAGCACTTCCTGACCGGGACCATGCCCGCGCACTTCCGCGGAAGGAGAATGGACACGCAGAAACTCGCAGCTCAGTTCAAACTTCGCGCCGTCGCTGTATTCCAGCGCCAAGAGCCGGGACTTCTGCAGCAGATTTATTGATAAGGGATGTGGACGGGTTTCACGCATGGGGTCAGAGGATATATCGCGCCAGATCGTCATTGCGGGCCAAGTCCGCCAACTGCGCATCCACATAGCCGGCGTCAATAACGATTTCCTTGTCCGGACGATCCGGGGCGTCAAAAGATAACGAATCCAACAGACGCTCCAACACTGTATGCAATCGCCGCGCGCCGATGTTCTCGGTGGCCTCATTTACATGGCAGGCGATCTCGGCGATGCGCTGGATCCCGGAGATGTCAAAACGCAGCCGCACCGACTCGGTTTCCAGCAAGGACACATATTGCTCGGTCAGTGACGCATCCGGCTCCGTGAGAATGCGCTGAAATTCCGCAACGCCCAGGGCATCCAGCTCCACCCGAATGGGCAGGCGACCTTGCAACTCCGGGATCAGGTCCGAGGGCCGCGCCAGATGAAACGCCCCGGAGGCGATAAATAAAATGTGATCCGTGCGCGCCATGCCGTAGCGGGTTGAAACCGTACAGCCCTCCACCAACGGCAACAGATCACGCTGTACGCCTTCGCGGGAAACATCCGGGCCGCGGGTTTCCGAGCGGCTGGTGATCTTGTCAATCTCGTCCAGGAACACGATACCGTGCTGTTCCATGTTTTCAATGGCGTGCAATTTGATCTCATCTTCATTGATCATGCCGCTGGCCTCTTCCTCCGTCAGCAGCTTCAGCGCCTCGCGCACCTTCAGCCGGCGCTTGCGCTTGCGTTCTCCAGACATGTTTTGAAACATGCTCTGTAACTGACTGGTCATCTCCTCCATACCTGGTGGCGCCATGATCTCCACGCCGATGGCCGGCAAGGACAGTTCCGTCTCAATCTCCTTTTCTGCCAACTGCCCCTCGCGCAACATGGCACGAAAGCGATCACGGGTGGCGTTGTTCTCTGAACGCGCCTCCGGATCCGTGCCCCGCGCCGGTGGCAACAGAATATCCAACACCCGCTCCTCGGCTGCGGCATCAGCCCGCTCACGCACTTTGGCCAACTCGGTCTCACGCTGCATCTTCACCGCCACATCAGCCAGATCACGGATAATGGACTCCACATCCCGGCCCACATAGCCCACCTCGGTGAATTTGGTGGCTTCCACTTTTATAAACGGCGCGTTGGCCAGCCGGGCCAGACGCCGCGCGATTTCAGTCTTGCCCACCCCGGTGGGACCAATCATCAAAATATTCTTGGGTGTGATCTCGTTACGCAGCGCCTCCGGTACCCGCGCCCGGCGCCAGCGGTTGCGCAGGGCAATGGCCACGGCGCGCTTGGCCTTTTCCTGGCCGATAATATGCTTGTCGAGTTCCGCGACAATTTGCCGCGGTGTCAGGTCTTGCATGGTCATAGCAGGGGCCTCAAAGACCCAATTCTTCAAGAGTCAAATTGCGATTGGTATGGATGCAGATGTCCGCGGCGATGTTCAGGGAGCGCTCCACGATCTCACGGGCGGATAGCTCAGTGTTCTGCATCAGGGCCTGGGCCGCTGCGCGGGCATACTGGCCGCCGGAACCGATGGCCATGATGTTGTCTTCCGGTTCAATCACATCACCATTGCCGGAAATGATCAGCGACACACTGGCATCCGCCACGCACAACATGGCCTCCAGTCGGCGCAACATGCGATCCATGCGCCAGTCCTTGGCCAGCTCTACGGCGGAGCGGGTCAAATTGCCCTGATGTTTTTCCAATTTGCCTTCAAAGCGCTCAAACAACGTAAACGCATCGGCGGTGCCGCCGGCAAAGCCCGCGACAATACGATCCTGATACAAACGCCGCACCTTGCGCGCATTGCCTTTCA
>JAYUHG010000111.1:0-11928 GCA_043767195.1 Gammaproteobacteria bacterium
AGCCAACGCGGCTGCGGCGGACAAACCAAGTGTTGCGGCGAAAATCAGTTGTGACGTTTTCATGCTGGTGTGGCTCCTGTAGTAGTGATGGCGTCAGTGTATAGAGATGTATTATTGAAACAATATGTTAATTATTTACATACTGTTTCTAAATTAGATACAATCAATATATGAACAGTATGCAAGACGTGCGCGTATTTATGGCTGTAGCCCGGTTGTCGGGGTTCTCCGCGGCAGCGGAAGAATTGAGCATTTCCAAGGCTACCTGTTCCAAACATGTGGCCCGGCTGGAAGCGGGTCTGGGGGTTCGATTACTAAATCGCTCCACCCGCAGTGTCGGGTTGACCGAAGCCGGTACCGCCTATCGTGATCGGATGCGGGAGATTCTTGCAGACATTGAAGAAACGGAATCTTTGATTTCCCAATTGAACACGGAGCCGCGTGGGCAATTACGGCTCATGGCGCCGACCTCCTACGGTTCATTCCATCTGACCCGGGCGATCACTGACTATCAGGCCAAGTATCCTGAAGTGAATGTCGAACTCATTCTTGTTGATCGACAGGCGGACCTGGTGCAGGAAGGGATTGATCTCGCCATTCATGTTGGTGAACTGGAGGATTCCAATTGCGTGGCGCGTACGCTGGCCCGGGTGCGGATGGTGGTTGTCGGGGCGCCTGCCTATCTTGATCGCGCTGGCAGGCCGACCTTGCCGGAACACCTGCTACAGCACAATTGCCTGGTGTATTCCGCTCGTCACCCGGTGGGCGCCTGGCAGTTCAATCTGCGCGGCAAGCAGCAACAAATCCATGTGACCGGAACATTTAAGTCCTCGGCCGGCGAGGCGCTGCGCACCGCGGCGATTCAAGGTTGTGGTTTAGTGCAGTTACCCACCTATATGGTAGGACTGGATATCCAGGCCGGCAGACTGGAACCGGTGCTGGAGAAGTTTGAGCCCCCGCCACGTCCGATCACCGCATTATTCCTGCACCGCCGTTACCTGTCCGCCAAGGTCAGAACTTTCGTGGATTTCATGCAGGCCCGTTATCAGCCGGAACCTTATTGGGAGCAGTGGGTTGCCACCGGATCCAGAGCGTCTCGCATCTGAATCCGGCGTAATTCGCGCTGGTGCCATGGGCGAAATCAAGGTGTGAAGAGTGTGGTGGCTATGGGTGGACTCGAACCACCGACCTCAGCATTATGAGTGCCGCGCTCTAACCAGCTGAGCTACATAGCCAATTTTTGCCTGCCAGTGAATGTCAGGCCCTAATAGGTTGATGTAAAAGGGCGGGGGATTTTGGGAGCAGGCCCAGGCGCTGTCAAGCGTCCGGATTAAGACTAAATTACCCTTAGTACGACAATGGCCCGACCGGCGGGTGTAATCAAATGGTCGTCTTCCAGATCCTTGAGAACCCGGCCCACCATTTCCCGTGAACACCCGACAATTCGCCCCAGCTCATGGCGCGTGATCCGGACCAGCATCCCATCAGGATGGGACATGGCATCGGGTTCGCGTGACAACTCCAGTAATGCCCGTGCCACCCGGCCTTTAACATCGGTGAAAGCCAGGTCGCTTACTTTGCGGCTGGTGCGCCGCAACCGGATCGCCAGTTGCGAGGAAATTTGAAACAGCAGATCCGGAAACAGGTCGTGCAGACTTTTGAATTTTTCATAACCGATGCTTGCGATTTCGCAATCGGTGCGGGCGCGCACATAGGCAGTGCGCTTGTGCTCATCGTCGAACAGGCCAATTTCGCCGAAGAAATCGCCCGGATTGAGGTAGGCGAGGATCATTTCCCGGCCGCGCTGCTCCTCGATCATCACGGTTACTGATCCACGCACGATGTAATAAAGATCCAGGGAGGGATCTCCTTCCCTGATCAGAATATGTTTGGCTGGATGGGACCGGATATGGCAATGACCAAGGAAACGGTCAATCACCGAGTCCCATCTGCGCTTCCCGTTGTCAGGCATCACCCATTTCCTCTGTGTCTTGAACAACCTGCGAATCAAGAATTCAGGTACTTATGGTACTCTCCTTGTGTCAACGGGACTAGTTGAGGCATGCAATGCAGACGAGCATAACCTGGGCCGGCGGCGCGGCCTATATAGGTGAAACGCCCTCCGGACACAAAATTGTTATGGATGGTCCCCCGGAAGGCGGCGGTCGAAATCTGGGTCCGCGTCCCATGGAGACTCTATTGCTGGGCATGGGGGCGTGCTCCAGCTATGACGTTGTGGCCATCTTGCGCAAAGGTCGCCAGGACATCACTGATTGTCGCGCCGAGATCACGGCGCGCCGGGCGGAGCAGGATCCCAAGGTGTTCACCGAGATACACATTCATTTCACCATCACCGGGCGGGATGTGAAACAGAACCAGGTGGAGCGCGCGATTGCGCTGTCAGCGGAGAAGTATTGTTCGGCTTCCATCATGCTCGGCAAGACGGCCGCCATTTCCCATACGTTCGAGATCCGGCCAGTGGAAGCGTAGGCGTGCCCCGGAGGCCAGACCCGCCCGGGCCTCTATACGGTCGCGTGGATCAGTAGTCCCACGGGACCGGTGACAATCATGTGTACCAGCGCGGAAAGCCGATTTACATTGGTTTTCGCATAAATGCGCTTCAGGTGTGTGCGCGCGGTGTTGTAGGTAATCCCCATGGCATGTGCCGCGTCTTTCAGTTCAGGATTTAATACCAGTTTTGCGGCCATCCGGGCTTCCTTTGGCGACAGGTTATACAACGTGCGGATCACGTCTTCAATGCGTTGTGAGTTTTTCGCCGTTTCAAATATATACACAATGGAGATGGGCAGGTCGCGACCGTAATTTTCACGATGTGAATGCAGCGGTGAGATCAGAAGGTGTAACGGCGGCAGGTCGCCGGCGCGATCAATGGTGTACGTGGATGCCGACTCTTGCAGGACCAGTCGCTGCAATTGCGCGGTGCGATCCGGTGTCCGGCAACACAACAGACCGTCGCGAGTCAGCAAGTCGGACCCGTGCGCCAGAATCTGTTCGCCGGCGTGGTTGCTATGGAAGATCTTAAGGTTCTCATTTACGAAGATGATGCCGGTGGCCAGGTGGTCCAGCGCTTCAGATAGAGTTGCCTGCCGCACGTTATCACTGACCATCTGGGCGTGGGCGGTAATATCGGTGACGCGGATGCGCACGGATTTCCCGCGCTGCAGTGGCCGGTATTCCCAGGCATAGATATGCTGACCACTTCGGGTTGTGATGCGCTGCTCACAGCGGGCATTGATGCAGTTTTCGACCAGACGCGTATGGTCCGCCGGCAGCAGTTGTTCCGGCGCATCGTGGCCGGACTGAATTAACAGCGCCTGATCGGTTTGATTGAGCCCCTGTATTTCGCCGTCGGTATTACAACTGAACTGCATATGCCAGGCATCGTCCCAGGCATGATAGGCGGGCGCTTGCTCCTCGACCCGGTCCGCCTGGTTGATGGCAAGAGCCAGAGCGGTGCGCAGGTCCGTGGGGCGAATGGGCTTGTTTACATAGCCGGATGGAAATGTTTTCTTGGCGCGCTCCAGCGTGTCCTCGTCAGCATAGGCCGTCACGTAGATCACCGGCACGCAATATTCCTTCCGGATCAGTTCCGCGGTGTTGATGCCGTCGCCGCCCCGGCCAAGATTGATGTCCATGAGGACCAAGTCCGGCTCATGAGCGCGCATCATGCGCAGCGCCTCATTCGCCGTCCTGGCACTGCCAACCACGTTGTAACCCAGATTTCCCACTTGCAGTTCCAGAACCTTGCAGGTGGTCCGATCATCGTCAACCACAAGTATGCTTTCCGCGGCCATAAATCACTCCCTGTTCTTTATTTGCCTGCCAGGCCATGTTACATGGCAATCAATATGAATCGAAATACCCCAGTTGGTGTAGTAGCGGCTTGGGTTAGATGGTCGCGGGCGCAGCGGCGCGCCGGATCAGGAATGCGATGACTCCTTCGGCTTCCGTGATGGAAAGGATATTGTGTCCGGTGCGGGCGCAATAGGCCTGGAAGTCTATGGTGGCATGGGGGTCGGTGGCCTCCACACGCAATATCTGCCCGGGCTGCATCCGGTTTAACATCACTTTCGTGCGCAACACCGGCAGTGGGCAATTCAGGCCCTTGGCATCCAGGGTCTGATCAAAATCATTCAGGTGTGCGGTGCTATCGGCGGACATGGCTGGATTATAACCCTGCCCGGCTGCGCTTCCGCGGATCAATAGGAGAGACTAATCCCCACCGCGATCGCCCGGCCCGGGAGGGGTGCGCGATCCTTGAGGAAAGAGGTGTGGCGCCGTGCCGTCTCGTCCAGCAGATTTGTGCCACGCAGAAAGACATTTGTCTCCGGACCCAACCAGTCAAGGTCCCGGCGTAACCCCAAGTCCAGCAGCACATAACCGCCGGTCATTGATTCCAAAGCCGCGGTTTTTCCCTGTCGGAAGACGTTGATTAGAACGAGGTCTGCATGCCACGCATTCCAGCTCCAATCCAGACTAGCGCCGATACGGGCGGGGGAGATACGCGGTAAATTACCGCCGGAACGGAATTGCGCGCGCACCCAATCACCCCACAACTGCGCATCCAGATGCCCGCGCCCATCGTTGAATATTTCGAGCCGGGCCTCGGCTTCAATGCCGTAAAGCAGGGCGCCAGTCTGGCGGTATTGGACACGCAGCAATTCCCCGCCGGCGCTCCCCGCCTCATCAACGAAATCGGGGGAGCCATCACCATTTAAATCAGTAAACTCCTGGAAGATAAAATCGGAGATGCCGTTGACGAATAAATTCAAATTCCAGGTCAAGTAACCGGCATTTTTCCGCAGGCTCAAGTCCGCGTTGTGTGCCGTTTCCTCGTGCAATTGCGGCGAACCGATTTCGAATGTGCCGGTGCCAAGGTGTGGTCCATTGGCAAACAACTCCTCCGTCGCCGGCGCGCGCTGGGCGCGCGTGACGGAGATTCCAAGTCCGTAGTCCGGCGCAAATTCCCACAGCGTACCAAAGGAAATGGAGACCAAATCCTGTTGTTTTCTTTCCCTGCCTGACAGGTCGCTGGGGTCGGTGCTGACGTGCTCATAGCGACCGCCCAGCTCTATATGCCAGTCGCCCCAATCGGATTCTTCCAGCAGGAAGACGCCGGTGCTGTTGGATTTGGTGGCCGGTACGTAGGCCTCGTCGCCCTCGGCGCCGAAGTTCCGGTTACGGTGATGCAAGCCGAAGACGCCGTGCCAGCGTCCGACGGACTCGTGCCGGAACTCCGTGCGGCCCTCCCATTCGTCGTTGGTAACGCGCGTCCCCGGCTGAGCGGGTAACTCGAACTCCGTATGTTCATAATCTACGTAGCCAATACGTAGCGATGCGCTTTCCAGCCCCGGCATGGGCGCGTCAATTCGACCTTCAATATCCACCCGATCCTGATCAAGATTAATGAATGGTCGAATGCCAGCGGAAGGTGAGATTGTGGGGATGCCGTAGGTGGACGCAAAGCGACCAAAAGACATAGCTGCATAGCCCTGTTTCCCGTTCCAGCCCATGCCCAAGCTGAGGTCATCGGTGGACAAGTGGCTGTTGGACACTTTCCCCGCGCCACTCTCATAATCATCTGCAGCCCGGCGCAGGGCGTCGAAATGTACGCCCAGCGTTTCATCCAGCCTGCCATCGGCGCGTACCGCCACCGTTCTTTCCCCAAGAGCCGAGTTATAGCGCACATCACCCTGAAAGCGCGTCGGGGCCGTGTCGTTGACCGGTAATCTGCCGTTCACCACATTGACTAACCCGGCAAACGCATCGCTGCCGTACAAGAGTGTTGCCGGCCCACGCAGGATCTCGATTTGCTCAGCATGTATCGGCTCTATACCCACAGCGTGGTCAGCGCTTACTGTCGAGGCGTCCAGGGAGCCGATGCCGTTTTCCAACATACGCACACGCGCACCACCCAGGCCACGGATTACCGGCCGGCTTGCGCCCTGGCCGAAATCGCTGGCGGACACGCCCGGTTCCCGCGCCAGGGTTTCACCCAGGGAGGAGGCCAGTTTTTCCCGCAATTCCTCCCCGGTTAAAACGTCCACTGGTTGCGGGATATGGGCCATACCGCGCGACCCAATGGGGCGCGCGGTGACGACCACTTCTTCCAGTGTATGTGTGTGCTGTGCCAGGGCGCGGCCGGGCAGAAGGATTGTGACCGCAACCAGGAACAATTGCGTCAGGGGTGCATGGGTGATGGACATGACATCTCTCCAATAAGGCATACGGCTGTCTGGGACGACGGGCCGATGCAGGCATGCAATCGGCAGTCGGGTTCCGGCGGAACGGATTCCGCCGCACAAGAGGTCAGCCGTTTGAGGGAGGGCCGCGTGAGCGCGGCGGAAGGAGGAGTGTTGATTGGAAAAGACTGGCATCGGCCAGCGACGGACGTTCCAGTTTCGTCGTGGCCAGCACAAGGGCAAATGCCGGCAGCGCCGCATACTGCTTCGGCCTGGCGTGCAGGCACTGGCTGCAGACCTGGTCGTCCGGGGACGAGATATGCCCGGTGCCGTGGACGCCGTCCAGCAACTGCGCCGTCACAAGCAGCGCCAGCAATGCAACAGTCTGGATTCTCTTCACAATCATTCGGGCGCTCGTGGGCAATCAGGTACTATGTTATACTATAGCATTCAGGCGGCAATGCGCCACCAGCCACGCCGGACTATGTCAGCCACGCACGTCGTTTCTCCGTTTCCGCGCTCTAATCACCGCCATGCCCGTTGCCAAGCCGAGGCGTTGTCGCGTGCGGAACGCGCCTGTGCCAAACGCGGCGCGCGGCTCACTGAATTGCGTCGGCGCGTGCTGGAACTGATCTGGGACAGCCATGAACCGGTGAAGGCCTATGAGCTTCTTGATCGGTTACACACCAGGACGCGCCGGGCGGCGCCGCCGACGGTGTACCGGGCGCTGGAGTTCCTCTGCCGTGAAGGTCTGGTACACAAGATTGAGTCATTGAATGCCTATGTGGGTTGCGGCGCGCCCGGGCATGCGAGCGCAGCGCAATTCCTCATTTGTCGCGCCTGCGGCACGGCGGCGGAAATTGCCGATGCCGGTGTGTCGGTGCGGCTGGGCAAGCGCGCACGGGAACTGAATTTCGTCATGGATGCGCAGACTACCGAGATTCACGGGCATTGCGCCAGCTGCCGACCAGGGCGCACACGCAAGCGGGTGTCAGCGTGAATCGGCGTACCGGTGTGGCGTTCCTGGTTGCGGCGCTGATTATGGTGTTGCCCGTGCGTGCCGCACCCGAGTCGGGCGGCCTTTCCATTGTCGTCAGCATTCCACCGCAGAAGTTTCTGGCGCAGTGGATTGGCGGTGAGCGGATGAATGTCCGGATCATGCTGGAGCCGGGGCATGCGCCGGAGACATTTGAACCCACTCCGCGGCAGATGGCCGCGGTGTCCGGGGCCAATTTCTACTTCAGCATTGGCGTGCCGTTTGAGAACGCCTGGTTGCCGGAGATACAGCAACAGAATCCGGAATTGCGCCTGATTGAATGTTGCAGTCAATTTGCCGCAGCATCGCGCGAACATGGAGGACATGACGATCCTCATATCTGGGTCAGCCCGACACAGTTTCTAAGCGCGGCGGAGCGGATATACACAGCGCTTCTGAGTCGGGATAGCGGCAATAGCGCTCTCTATCAGAAGCGGTATCAGGCGCTAAACGCCCAACTGACCATGCTGAATCGTGATCTGCGTAATGTGTTGAAGGATCGCCGTATCAATGAATTCATTATTTCCCACGGCGCGCTGGGGCCGCTGGCGGAGGAATATGGTCTGATCCAGATCGCGCTGGATTCAGGCGGCAGGGAAGTGGGGCCGAAAACACTGGCGGAAATCACCCTGTTGGCCCGGCGCCAGAACATTCGCACGGTGTTCGTTCTGAAGCAACACAATCAGGGGCCGGCGCGCACTTTAGCGCGGGAGCTTGACGCGGAACTGGTGGAGATTGACCCGCTGGCGGAGAACTATCTGGACAATATGCGCGCCATTGGTCGTTTGCTGGCAGCCGCTACATTATGACCACTACCACTACAGCGGTTAATTTCTCCGGCGTAAGCTTTACTTATGATCGCAGCGCCGTTCTCGAAGATGTTACGTTTTCGGTAATGGCGGGAGAATTTTTTGGTCTGATCGGACCGAATGCCGCCGGCAAGAGTACGTTATTGAAATTATTACTCGGCCTGCTGGAGCCACAACGCGGTCAGGTGCAGGTATTGGGTCAGACACCCCGGATTGCACGTCAGCATATCGGCTATGTGCCGCAGTTCCCGACCTTTTCCAGAAACTTCCCCATCAATGTTCTGGATATGGTGTTGCTGGGCCGCCTGGGAGTGGGCGGCACCGCGGGGGCATTCAGCGCGGAAGATCGCGCCCAGGCCGGCAAGGCCCTGCGTGCCGTGGAAATCGAAGCGTTGACGAATACTCCGATCCGGGAGCTTTCCGGCGGCCAGTTGCAGCGCGCGCTTATTGCCCGGGCGCTGGTTTGCGAACCGGAATTGCTGATCCTGGATGAACCCACGGCCAATATAGATGTACGCGCTGAAGAGGATATCTTTGCGTTGTTGCGCGGGTATAGCGCGCATATGACCATCATCGTCGTATCCCATGACATTGGCTTCATTTCCGGCTATGTGGATCGGGTGGGTTGTCTGAATCGCACACTGGTGTGCCATGCCACCGGCGAGATAACGGGCCGCACTATTGAAGAACTCTACGGGGCACCGGTGCGGCGTATCATGCATACGCACTGAACCATCCATGACTGATTTTATCCACGCCCTGTCCGATTTTCGTTTTATGCAATACGCGCTGGCCGCTTGCCTGCTGGCCAGCATTGGCTGCGGCACCATTGGCGCCTATGTGGTGATCAAGCGCATCGGGTTTGTCGCCGGCGGTATCGCCCACACGGTGCTGGCCGGACTCGGCATTGCCTATTATCTGGGCGCCGCGCCGATACACGGCGCGATCATCGCCGCGCTGCTGGCTGCTGTGCTTATCGGCTGGATCAAGCTACGCTGGCGTCAGGAGGAGGATGTGCTGATTGCCGCCACCTGGTCCGTGGGCATGGCGGTGGGAATCCTGTTCATCGCGCGCACCCCGGGCTACGCCGTGGACCTGACCAGCTATCTATTCGGCAATATCCTGCTGGTGTCCGGGACCGATCTGGTGCTGATGGCCGTGATGGATGTGCTCATCATCTGCGCCATTCTGCTGTTTCATCGCCAGTTCCTGGCTACAGCCTTTGATGAAGAATTCGCGCGTCTGCGCGGCGTCAATGTTGAGTTCTTTTATATATTCCTGTTGTGCATAGTGGCATTGACCGTGGTACTGATGATCCAGATCGTCGGCTTGATCCTGGTCATGGCGCTGCTGGTGTTGCCGGCCGCCGCCGCGGCGCAGTTTGTCACCTCGGTGACACGCATGATGTTGTTGGGAGTGGCATTGAGCGTGTTGGTGACATCACTGGGACTGGGTGTTTCCTTTGCCACGGATCTGCCCACCGGCGCCACCATGGTGGTAGCGGCGGGGATGCTCTATGCCGCCGCGCTGACGGCGCGCCGGATCCTGCGCCCTATGTAATCGCTGAACAACCCCATCCTGGGGTTGTCAGAGGATGGCAGAAACTCGCTCCTGGCAGTTTCTGCATTTCCGCCATCCATGGCGGTCGCAGTGCATCCCTGCACTGCGGGAAGCTCTGATGTTAATCAGAGCTTCCCTAACGCTTGAGGCGCCGGGCGCGGACTGCCTGCGCCAGATCCCGCAGCAACAGTTCTGTGTTGCTCCAGTCCAGACAGGCATCGGTAATACTCTGTCCGTAGGTCAAGGGCCGGCCTGGCGCAATGTCCTGGCGGCCAGCGATCAGATGACTCTCCACCATTACCCCGAACACGCGTCGCTCACCGATTGCCAGTTGAGTTCCAATGTCCTTGCCCACTTCCAACTGCAACTCGTGTTGCTTGCGGCTGTTGGCGTGACTGAAGTCCACCATGATGCGCGCCGGTAGTCCCGCCTTCGTGAGTTCTCCGGACACCCGGTTAATACTGGCGGCGTCGTAGTTGGGCGCGCGCCCACCGCGCAGGATGATATGGCAATACGGGTTTCCCGCGGTGGTGAATATGGCCGAGTTTCCCTCCTTGCGCATGGACAAAAAGTGATGGGGCACGGCGGCGGCGCGAATGGCATCTACCGCAATCTGGGTCGTGCCGTCGGTGCCGTTCTTGAATCCCACCGGGCAGGAGAGGCCGGAAGCCAACTCACGATGCACCTGGCTCTCCGTGGTGCGCGCGCCGATTGCGCCCCAACTCACCAGGTCGGTGACGTACTGGGGCGTGATGATGTCCAGGAACTCGGTGCCGGCGGGGACGCCCATATTGTTCAGGTCCAACAGCAATTGCCGGGCAAGGCGCACTCCTTTATTTATGTGGAAGCTGTTGTCCAGGTCCGGATCGTTGATGAGCCCCTTCCAGCCGACCGTGGTGCGCGGCTTTTCAAAGTACACGCGCATGACGATGTGCAGGTCTTCCGCCAGATCGTCTTTGATCTGCTTCAGGCGCGTGCCGTATTCCAGCGCCGCCGCCGGATCATGTATGGAACAGGGGCCGGCGATGACCAGAAGCCGCTCATTCTCGCCTGAGAGAATCTTGTGAATGGCATCACGGGACTCCGCAGTGCAACGCGCAGCGGCTTCGCTGATGGGGATCTCCTCGCAAATCTCCAATGGCGAAGTAACGGCCTTGATGGAGACGATGCGCAGGTCGTCGGTTTTGAATGCCATGGTAATTACCTGCGCGGAAATCAGCCTGGTGGCCAGGTGAAGGATCGCCCGGCCAGCAGGTGGACATGCAGATGAAACACGGTTTGCCCGGCGCCAGCGCCGTTATTGATGACGATTCGGAATTCGTCATTGATGCCCAGTTGCGTGGCTATTTTGTTTGCCACCAGCAGCAGGTGGCCGAGGATTGGCCCATGTTCCGTACTCGCGTCCGACAATTTCGCCAGCGGCTGCTTGGGAATAATCAGGATATGGGTCGGTGCCTGGGGATTAACGTCGCGGAAAGCCAGGCAGAGGTCGTCCTCAAAAACGATGGCTGCCGGGATCTCGCGCCGGATGATCTTCATGAAGATGGTGTCGCTCATGGCGCGGCATTATAGGTAATTCGGGGGCAGTTTACTCATTTCCGCTTTCTTGCCCTGCGTCGCGGCTTTCCTTGTGGAGAGTCAAAGGCTGTTCCTGGCCTGACGGGTACGGGGCGTCCATAGTCAATACGCGTGGTTATGCGTCAAGTGGATTTCTTCTTTAGCAGTGCGTATTGGAGAAATGTCCCGGTGGTATTGGCGCATTTCCGTGAGTTACAAAATGTCTCGCGGTTCGGGAGGTTTGGCTACTTCTCGCAGGTGGGCGATAGTGCGATGACGGGTGGTGGGCCTGCGCTCTGCACATGGCTGCGCGTTTCAGCGCATATCTTCCGGATATTCACTCCCAGCATGTCTTCGCGGTTACGGGGAAACTTTTGCATGCCTTCCTCCGCCATGCGCTCCGCCACATCCGTGAAACCCTGTTCGTGTTTCAGGCACGCCACGGCAATCTGAATCAAACCCTGCAGGAACAATCCGGTTTCCGTGATGCGCCCCGCCGCGACCCAGCATTGCTCCAGCGCTTCGTGCGCCTCCCACCAATAACGGTGATTGAAAAGATCGATTCCGTACAGGTATTCCGCGCAGGATGACCAGTAGTCGGCAGTGAACTTTTCCAGCGGCTCGGGATGCAGACCAAACGAGTGACCATCCGGGTCTCGCACTGGATGGGGCGCGCGGCCCGGAATGTAGCGGTAACGGGGAAAGGGGCGGGTTGAGTATCTGGATGTCATTGGCACGCCGCATCCGATCAGAAATCAAGATC
>JAYUHG010000112.1:0-4995 GCA_043767195.1 Gammaproteobacteria bacterium
GCAAGGCGGTGAAGACCGGCATCGGCGACAAGCCGCCGCCGAAGGCCTGCCTGTTCCGGTTTCCGACGGTGGAACGCTGGGGGCTCATCTTCGCCTTCAACGGCAAGGAAGCGCTGTGGGATTTGCCGAACCTGCCCTACCCGGATGATGAGCTTTACTTCACGACGGTGGAAATGAAACATTTCCCCGCGGATCCCTGGGTGGGTTGCTGCAACACCCTGGATATTCATCACTTCCTCGTGCTGCACAAGCTCAAGATGCGGCAGGGGGACGTGCAGGAGAAGGACATCCGCTGGTCGGAGCATTCCGTCACCTTTGATTTCAAGGCCTACCATTGGAATGACATTCCGGTGGATTATCGCTTCGGGATCTTCGGGTCCACCCTGTTCTACCAGGAAACCCAGTTGGGCGGAAACTGGTTCACGGTGCTCGCCGCCCAGGCCATGCCCAAGCCCGGCTACGCCGTCCCCTATGGCGTGTGCGCCACGCTCAAGGGCAAGGATTTGCAGGAATCCATGAAGATTAACCACCACAGCATGACACTGGAACTGGATTTCTATGAACAGGACAATCGCGCCCTGAGCGGCATTCACTTCCGTCCCGGCATGCTGCTGCCGCGAGACAAGACGCTGTCCAAGTTTCTCGATCACCTGAAGCGTCAACCCCGTGCTCACCCGTCCCGGAACGCCATTCGCTGAAATTCAATTTGCCTCATTCGGAGAGCGCAGCCATGAAGAGAGCCACGAAGAAAGTCACCTCCATCAAGACCGCCATCAAGCGACCGCGCGCCAAACCTGTCCCCGCGGAAGGCGCAGACGGGCTGTTTACGGAATCCTGGTTCCCCATCTGCCCGTCCCATGAACTCAGCAAGGGCCAGGTCATCGGCCGGCCGTTCCTGGATGGGCGCATCATTGCGTTCCGCGGCGAGAATGGCATCGCCCAGGTCTTGAGCGCCTATTGCCCGCACGTGGGCGCCAATCTGGCGGCAGGCGATGTCACCGGGAATCATATTCGCTGCGCCTTCCACAAATGGGAGTACGACAGCGAAGGCGTGTGCAAAAAGACCGGCATCGGTGACCCTGCGCCCAAAACGGCGCGCCTGTTCAAGTTTCCCTGCCAGGAAAAATTCGGCATGGTGTGGGCGTTCAATGGCCTGGAACCCTGGTGGGATATTCCGGATTTCCCCGTTGCCGAAAAGGATCTCGCCATCGATGTTCGCTACGACCCGCCACCGGTGCCCGTGGACCCGTGGGTCATCTGCGCCAACACACCGGACTGGCAACACATCAAGATCGTTCACCGCGTGGACTTCGATACTTCGGACATGTACAAGCGCATCAAGTTTACCGATCACTCCATGCAGTACAGCTTCAAGGGCCGGCTGCTGGGTAACGGGCAGGATGTGAATTACAACGTGGGCATCTTCGGCACCAGCATGTTTCTGCTGCACGGCACCCTTGCCGGGCAGTGGTTCTGTGTGCTGAACGCCTTCGGCCTGCTGCGGCCGCAACTGACCCAGGATTACTTCATCATGGGCGTCAAGAAGGGTGACGGCTCGCCGGAAAGTAACGCCATGATCAAATACCTGCACGATTCGATCTTCACGATGGGCCGGCGCATGGTCATGGAAGACCGGCCCATCCTGCACGGACTGAAGTACACGCCCGGGGCATTAACCAAGTCGGACCAGGCCCTGTCCCGTTTCCTGGACCTGGTGCGCAAATTCCCGCGCTCGCACCATTCCGCGGATTTCATCAATTAAACCCACGTAATCGAGGAACGAAAAAATGGCAAAGAACAGTCAGGCGCAATATTTTCACGAGGCGCTGGAACGGCAATTGGGATTCGCCGCCATGGTGCATGTCGGCAACACGCTCTACCTGTCAGGTCTGATTGCCATCGACGAAAAGATGGCCGTCGTCGGCCCCGGCGACATGACAAAACAGATCAACCAGATTTATGACCAGATGGAGAAGATCCTGGCCATGAGCGGGGCGACACTGGAAAACGTGGTCAACGAAGTCATGTTCACCACGAACTTGCAGGCCCTGGTACAGGCCAATGGTGCGCGGGTTGCGCGTTATGCCAAGTGTGCGCCCCCGGCCAGCACCGGCGTGCAGGTTTCCGCGTTGTTCCTGCCGGACGCGATGCTGGAGATACAGGCCACCGCGGTACTGGACTGATTAACTCCCCTCGACGAACTTCTTCAATGTCTGCATGACGTGCCGGTTATGGTCGAGCCAAAAATTACGCACCTCTGCCTCGGTCTTCTCCACGGGAATGAACGTACACTGAAAACTAAGCACACAGGCATTGGGTCCATGGGGCTGGACCCGTGCCTCGCCGCGGTAGTTGGCATAGGGTAACGGGCCGGCATCCAGGACGTGATATTTCATGGATCGCTCCTCCGGGTCCAGTGCGTCAATGCGCTCTCGCACCACGCCACCGTCCTTGAGCGTGGTCATGAACGTCGGCCCCTTGTCGGTCATCTCCACATCCACTTTCGCCGCATAGGCGTCGAGCAGTAATTTCACCATATCCGGTCCGGTAAGTACGCCCCAGACCCTGTCCGCGCTTGCGTTGAAACGCATCGCCAGTTCTGCATTTGCCATTGCCATATTCCTTATATATGCAACCCGGGGCAAGTTACCACTAACAGGGCTGGGCCTCTTGGAGATAATTCAGATCTGCCGCCGTCTTCACGGCATCTTCCACGCCGATCCAGTTTATCGGCACTTATACCAGTAATGGTCAAGGCCAGGATCTCGCCTGTGGCAACCCAAGCCCCGGAATTGCGGGCGGACGCAATGGCCCCCTTCGTCTCTCCGGTACAACAACGCAGCCAAAGCCGCGTGCAATCTCCACCGTGCCATCGGTTGAGGCGTTGTCAGAGACGATGACTTCGATGCGATCCGCGCCACCAGCGTATTCGCTCCGGGCGAGATCGACGCTTCCGAGGAGCGCGGGCAGATGCTGCGCCTCGTTGAAGGCGGGAATTACCACTGAGATCCTGCGCATGGGCTTGGTTGTTAGCGCAGATGTTCCTCGGTATAAAGCGACAGTTCGATGAGCCGCTCCAGCAGGAGCGGGGCCGGCAATCCCGGAAAATTCCTGCACACCATTTCCTTCGCAAACAAGCGGGCGATGTACTTGAGTTTCAGCGACTTGGTCCGGGCGGCAAAAATGAAATCGCGATGGCCGCTGTTGACCACGATGAGATTCTGCTCCGTGTCAAACCGCGACCGCCAGAGCTGGCCGGGCGCATGTTCAAAGGTGTAACCGGGCAGACCGTGACGGGTATCGGGCCGCTCCCGGAACTCCGGGATCAGTGAGTCCACGATGGTCAACAGCCCCTCAGCTTCGCAAACCGTTTGTTCCTGAGTCGCCGACACGGCCACCCGCACCAATCCGGGCTCCTCCGGCGCCACATAGTTCGTAAACTCACCGGCGCTGGAACTGAAGGTTCCACCGCCATTAACGATACGCCAGTTGAACAGGACATCACTCTCGATGCTGTGCCCGGATCTATCCCGGGCCAGCGCACGCAGCGTCCGTGTCTCACCGACCCGCACGACGCTGGAGGCCGGACTGATCCGCACGCTGTGCAGCGGGCCGGCGAATTCGAAGAACTGCTTCTGGCGCTCCGCCACGGGCGCATTGGCATCGGGAATCGGGTCAAAGCTCGTCACCGAACCTGACGTTTCATCGCCAGGCATTGAGGCTGCCGGCGGGTTCTCCCGGGGGGATCGCGGGCGCACATTGATATCGAACCAATCGTATTCCTCGGGCGGCAGCGCCAACAGCGCCTCACGAAATGCCCGCTGAATCGAACGCAGGGTATCCCGGCTGGTCAGCTCGTCCTCCGCGCGTTTCTGATCTTCGAGCAACCGGATCAGATGGGTCTCGATCACGCTCATGGATTGCACAAAGTCCTCATACGCCGCGTCGTGGATGACACCGGTGCGGGTCGTGGGCGTCAATTGCAGGAATGGCACATCCACGATGCCCTGCAGGTAGCCCTCGGTCCATGGCGAACGCTGAAAGGCCTCGATGTCCGCCAGGGATGTGAGGATGCGGGTGCCGGTCCGATACAGCCCCACCACGTTTTCGCTCCTGGGTTCGTTCAGGTACAGCTCCACGTAGATTTCGCCGTGACCGGCCTGGAGCGCCGGCAGATCGTGCAGCAACCGGCCGGTAAACTGGCGCGGCTCCACGGCGTATTCCTTGCGCGCCTGCCGATCAACTACCTTGATGCGGACGCCGGATTGCCGGATGCGCTCACGCAACTCGGACGCGAGATACCGCTGGATCTTCTCGCCATTGAGCCGGCGCACCCCAGGCAACAGCGGGCGGATTTTCAGCCGCACACCCAGCTCCGGAACCAGGGTGCGCCGGCGGCTGATGCTGTAGTTCGGGTCACCCTTCTGCATGCGCATTTCATGGGTGCTGCCATCCGCGGCGCCGGAACTCATGACCAGTTCCTCCCCCACGGTCCAGAAACTCAACAAGCCAATGCCGAACTCACCTTGTATGCCCTTGAATCCGTCCAGCTTGAGCCGGCGCTTGATGGAGTCGCAGATGTGCGTGGCGACGTAGCGAAAATCCGGAGCGCCCTCCGCATCCTTGGGCACGCCGTCACCATCGTCCGCGACCAACAGGTAGTGCTCGCCGCCCTCGCGCCCCCGGGTAATGGTGATCTGCCGGGCATGGGCGTCAATGCTGTTCTCGACCATTTCCGCGATGGCCTTCAGCGGGTTCTCCTGCGATAACGCGATGATGGTGATCGCATTCCAGTCATCACCAATCTTCAGGCGGCCACGCGCGTCCGGCTTTGAGTGTTTTACTTTCGGCATGATTGTGTCGTATCCACCGATCCTTCATCACAACGCTGCAATAAACTCGTCCGGCGACACCTCGGCTTGTCGCAGCAGACCTGCGAGCGTACCGACCTTGAGGTTCACATGCAGCGGGACAACACAGCCTTTTGACCCGCGG
>JAYUHG010000113.1:0-11869 GCA_043767195.1 Gammaproteobacteria bacterium
GAAGATGCGGTGAAGAAAAACCGCGATCTGATGGGCGCCACCAATCCGCGCAAGGCCGACCCCGGCACCATTCGCTATGACATCTCCCGGGATGTACCCGAAGCGGAGATGCATCGCAATGCCGCGCATGGTTCCGACAGCGTGGAGAATGCGCGCGCGGAGATCGCGTTCTTTTTCAAACCCGGCGAAGTCCTGCCGCGCCGCAAGTAAGCACACGCATCCGTGGACGCGGCCACAAATTTATTTGATTTGACTCAACCCGGGCTGCGGGAATTTTTCGCGGCCATGGGAGAGCGATCCTACCGCGCCACGCAGATCATGAAGTGGCTCTATCACCGCGGCATCACCGACATCGCCGAGATGACGGATCTGAGCCGGGAACTGCGTACACGTCTGGTGGATTGCGCGCGCTTTGATTTGCCGGAAGTGGCGCTGGAACAGACGTCCACGGACGGCACGCGCAAATGGCTGCTGCGCATTGATGCGGCCAACTGTGTCGAGGCCGTGTTCATACCGGAAGCGGATCGGGGCACACTGTGCATTTCATCGCAAGTGGGCTGCGCCCTGGATTGCAGTTTCTGCTCCACCGGCAAACAGGGATTCAACCGTAATCTGAGCACGGCCCAGATCATCGGCCAGTTATGGCTGGCCAATAAATGTCTGGGGTCCTTCAGCAGCGGTGAGCGCATTGTCTCGAATGTGGTCATGATGGGCATGGGCGAACCGTTGCTCAATTTTGACAATATGGTGCCGGCCCTGGAACTGATGCTGGATGATCTGGGCTTCGGCCTGGCGCACCGGCGCGTGACGGTGAGTACCGCCGGCGTGGTGCCGGGCATTGATCGGCTGGCTCAGACGTTGCGTGTGGCGCTGGCCATATCCCTGCACGCCCCCACCGATGAGCTGCGCGATGTGCTGGTGCCGCTTAATCGCAGCTATCCCATCGCGGATCTGCTCGCCGCCTGTAAACGCTATGCGGAAACCAACGGCGGCGATTCCATTACCTTTGAGTATGTGATGCTGGAGGGTATCAACGATGGTCCCGCGGAAGCCCGGCAACTGGTGCGCCTGCTGCGCAATCTGCCGGCCAAGGTCAACCTCATTCCATTCAATCCATTTCCGGGTTCCGGCTATACTCGATCACCACTTTCGGCCATCAACAGCTTCAGGGATATCCTCATGCAGGCAGGTCTGATCACCATCACACGCCGTACCCGGGGCGAGGACATTGACGCGGCCTGCGGGCAGTTGGTGGGCAAAGTCGTGCCCAGGGCCGCACGGCTGCGCGCCACCGCCAATGAGGCCAGGGCATGAGGCGCGCACTCCTTTTGCTGCTGCTTGGCGGTTTGCTGGCCGCTTGCAACGCCAATACTGATCACGGCGCCGGTAATATCAAGCCCACCGCCACTACCAATGAGGCCGCCGGCACCAACCTGCGACTGGCTGTGGAATACATGCAGCGCCGGGAATACGAGCGGGCGCTGGAAAAACTGGATCGCGCCCGCGAGGCCGATCCGAACTATGCCCTCACCTACAATACCTACGGTGTGCTTTATCAAACCCTTGGCGACAATGCCCGCGCTGAACAAAACTTCAAACACTCGCTGCAACTGGGCGGCGATGACTCCGCGACGCTGAACAACTATGGCCGTTTCCTGTGTCAGCAAAACCGCCCGGATGAGGCCGACAAAATGTTTCGCAAAGCGGTGGCAAACCCCCTGTATGAGACCCCCGAGATAGCGATGACCAACGCCGGCATTTGCATGTTTGGCAACAAGCATGCCGCCGAGGCCGAGAAATATTTCCGGCGCGCGTTGGAATTCGATCCGCGCATGCCCACCGCCTTGTTGTATATGTCCCGGTTGTCACACGGCCAGGGCGAGTCATTGCGGGCGCGCGGCTACATGCAGCGCTATACGGCGGTAAGCAAACATTCCGCGGAAAGTTTGTGGCTCGGCATCCAGATCGAGGAAAAGCTGGGCGATAAGAATGCCTCTTCCAGCTACGCCATGCTCCTGCGCAACAACTTCCCCGATTCCGAACAGGCCCGGACATTGCGACCGGCCGGTAGCAAATAAGAGCACTGCCATGGGCGATCCGCACACAGCCAACACCGGCGGGTCCCTTGGCCAAACCCTGAAAACATTACGCGAGACGCAAAACCTTTCCCTGGCGGACATCGCCTCGCGTCTGCGCCTGGATCCGCGCGTCATTGCCGCCATTGAGGCCAATGACCATAAGGCATTGCCCACGGCGCTTTATGTGCGCGGGTACCTGCGCGGTTATGCCCGTATTCTGCGCACCGACCCTGAACATCTGGTCAGCCTCTATAACGACGAGGCGCCGTCCACGCCACCGGAAATTTTGCCGGAGATCAGCCGACCGGCGCAGATCAAAAGCGATGATGCGCCGGTGCGCCTGGTGACCGCGGTTGTAGTAGTGGGACTCATGGTGCTGCTGGCCGTGTGGTGGCAAAGCACCTATGCACCAACCCAATCACCCGCGCCCCTGACCGTGCCAGCCACACCGCCGCTGGCTACCCAGGAGTCGGCGGCGCCACAATCCCAATTACCCTATTCCTATACCGTCGTCACCCACCCAACGTCAGCGTACTATCGCGCACCCGATGCGGAAGAAACCGGAAGCGCTGAAGCTACCAACTCCGCCACGCCGGCGCTGCCGGGAGAACCGGGTTCCGCGGCAATTGCCGGAGTGAGCGGGCCCGACCAGATATCATTCCGTGTCACCACGGACTCCTGGCTTGAAGTCAGTGATCGATCCGGCGAACGCATCTTTATGGATTTCGTCCACGGCGGCGAGTCCCTGACGCTGAACGGGCAGGCGCCGTTCGAGGTGCTGCTGGGTTATGCCATCGGCGCCACACTCGAATTCAACGGCCAGCCCTTCGATCTCGAGCCGTTCACGCGCGCTGGCGTGGCGCGCTTTAGCCTCGGCCAGTAATTTCCGGGCTACCCGCGGAGAGATTGGTTTGACGCAATCCATTCAAGGCGTGCGCGGCATGCACGATGTGCTGCCGGAGCAGGTGCCCATATGGCGCCGGCTGGAAACCACATGCCGTCGCGTCCTGGACGCCTACGGGTACCGGGAGATACGCCTGCCGGTGGTGGAACATGCGGAACTGTTTGAGCGCTCCATCGGCGACACCAGCGATATCGTCGCCAAAGAGATGTACTCCTTCGCCGACCGCAATGACGAACGCTTGACGCTGCGACCGGAGGGCACCGCCGGCTGCGTGCGCGCCGTGATCGAACACGGTCTGGTAAACGAAGGCGCGCAACGTCTGTGGTACATGGGTCCCATGTTCCGCTATGAAAAGCCACAGAAAGGCCGCTTTCGCCAGTTTCACCAGATCGGCGCCGAGGCCTTTGGCTTCCCGGGTCCGGACGTGGATGCTGAATTGATCCTGATGAGTGCGCGCCTGTGGCGCGAACTGGGATTGAGCGGACTGACGTTGGAGATCAACAATCTGGGCCGGTCGGAGGCGCGACAGCGTTACCGGGCCGTACTGGTGGAATACTTTTCCGGCCACCTGGAACAACTGGATGCCGACAGCAAGGATCGTTTGCGGCGCAATCCGCTGCGCATCCTGGACAGCAAGAACCCGGCCATGCAGTCTCTGATACAGGCCGCGCCGACGCTGGATCAATACCTGGATGAAGCGTCCGCAACGGACTTCGCCCTGTTGCGTGAGATCCTGGATGCCAATGGACTGCGTTATCGTGTCAACCCGCGCCTGGTGCGCGGCCTGGATTATTACAACGGTACGGTGTTTGAGTGGCTGACGGATAAGCTCGGCGCCCAGGCCGCAGTGTGTGCCGGCGGACGCTATGATGACCTGATCGCGGCATCCGGCGGCAAGCCGGCCCCGGCGGTGGGATTTGCGCTGGGTCTTGAGCGGCTCATCGAGCTTGCCGGCCAATCCACCGAACAGCCGCTGGCGGATTCACCCCATGTATACCTGATTGCCGTGGCGCCCGAGGCCCAGATTCCGGCCATGCAACTGGCGGAACGGCTACGGGATGGCATCCGCGGCTTGCGCCTGTTATTGAATTGCGGCGGCGGCAGTTTCAAGAGTCAGTTCAAAAAAGCGGACCGCTCCGGCGCGGCCTTCGCGCTGATATTGGGCGCGACTGAGTTACACAGCGGCACGGTGGGATTCAAACCTTTGCGCGACAGCGGCGAACAGCAAAATATCCCGCTCGATCAGGTGGCCACGGTATTGGCACGGCACACGGGATTATGAGGCTATAATCCGCGCCGGCAAATTACCCCGACCGGGCGGCAGCAAGGAGATACAAGCGTGGATATTCACAGAACAGAAGAGGAACAGATAGAGGCATTGAAGGGGTGGTGGGCCGAGAACGGTCGTGCCGCGATTTTCGGCGTGGCGCTGGGGCTGGGTGCCATTTTCGGCTATCGCGCATGGCAGGCCCATGAACTGGAACAGGCCGAGGCCGCATCATCCCTGTATCGGCAATTGCTGATAGCGACCGAAACGCCGGGCAGCGACGACATACGCAAACATGCCGAGGCCCTGGTGCAACAGTATCCGGGCAGCAGCTACTCGGTATTTGCCCACATGACACTGGCCAAGACCGCGGTGGACGCCGGTGATCTGGACAAAGCCGCAACCCTGCTCGGCACCGCACTCAAGGAAAACAAAGATGACGTTGTCGGCCTGGAATTGCGGCTGCGATTGGCGCAGGTACAAAATGCCCAGGGCAAGCATGAGGACGCCCTGGCCACGCTGGGTACCGCCCCCGGCAACGGCTACAGTCCCGCCTTCGATGAATTGCGCGGGGATATTGAAACCCGGCGCGGCAACACCGATCAGGCCCGCGCCGCCTACGAGCGTGCTTTGTCTGCATACCGCGAGACCGGTACCGACGTAACGATTCTGGAACTCAAACTCGACAATCTAGGGCGCACACAAAAGTCATGAGTCTGAGAATGGCGGCAGTGCTGGCCATGGCACTGGGCTGCGCCAGCTGCGGCATGGGCGACACGGTCAAGCGCTACATGTCCGGCGGCGAGGACAATGCAGAACCGCCCGCGCCCCTGGTGGCGTTCCAGACCAAACTCAAGGTCATCGAGTTGTGGTCCCGGGGCACTTCCGGTGTGGACGAACAGTATCTAAAACTGGCGCCGAGCATCAGCGGCCAACACCTGTTCGTCGCCGGGCCTGATGGCGACATCGAGGCCTTTGATGCCAGCAACGGGGAGCCGCTCTGGTCCGAGGATCTGGATGATGAGCGTGTCACCGGCGGACCCGGCAGCGGCGAGAACACGGTGTTGCTGGGCACCGGTGAAGGCAAAGTCATAGCGCTCAACGCCGCGGACGGCAAGCACCTGTGGGACAGCCAATTATCCAGCGAGATATTATCCCCGCCGTTGCGCAGGGAAGGCGTCGTGGTTGCGCGCACCAACGACGGCAAAGTCTTCGGTATTGACGGCGATAACGGCAAGCGGCTCTGGATTTATGATCGCACGGTGCCGGCGCTGACATTGCGCGGCACCAGTACCCCGGCCATTGATTCCGGCCTGGTCATCGCGGGATTTGACGCGGGCCGGCTGGCCGCGCTGGAGCTGCGCAGCGGCAAGCTGGTGTGGGAAGCGGCGGTGGCCACATCCCGCGGCCGCTCGGAACTGGAACGCATGGTGGATATTGATTCGGATCCCCTGATCTTTGATGGCGTGATCTATGTGGCCAGCTTCCAGGGCCAGTTAGCCGCGGTGCAGATGGATTCCGGGCGCATACTCTGGAACCGGGAGATATCGTCCCATGCCGGGTTCACGGTGGATGAGAATAATGTGTATCTGACCGACGATGAAAGCCACATTCGCGCCTTTGATCGCTTTTCCGGCAGTTCCATCTGGAACAATGAAAAACTCCATGCCCGCGGCGCTACCGGCCCGGCGCGCGTGGGCGATTACATCGTCGTCGGCGACATGGAAGGCTTCCTGCACTGGATGGATCGCGCCACGGGTGAATTCGTCGCGCGGCTACAGTTATCCAGTCACCGTATCATCGCGCAACCGTTCGTGGTCGGCAAAGTCCTCTATGCTTACAGCAGCGATGGCACACTCGCTGCCTACACCTACCGCTGATCTCGCCTACCCGGTCGCGCGGTACTGGCCGCGCGACCGGATAGATGTGTAACCGCAATGCTGCCCATAATCGCCATCGTCGGTCGCCCCAATGTGGGCAAGTCCACACTCTTCAATCGCATTCTGCGGAGGCGCGATGCCCTGGTGGCGGACCAACCTGGGGTGACCCGGGATCGGCGCTATGGCATTGCCGCCAGTAGTGAGCGGCGCTTCATCCTGGTGGATACCGGCGGGCTCGGTGAAGGTGCCGCGGTGGATCTGCAATTGGCGCGGCTGGTATCGGAGCAGTCCATGCGCGCCGTGGCCGAAGCCGATGCGGTGATCTGGCTTTTGGATGGCCGCGCCGGCATCACCGGCGCTGACCTGGAGTTGGCGCAAAGTCTGCGGCGCGCAAGTAAACCGCTGTACCTGGTGGTCAACAAGACCGAAGGCCTGGACGATAATGTGGCAACAGCGGATTTTCACCGCCTTGGACTCGGTACACCGATCCCCATCGCCGCGGCCCACGGCATCGGCGTCAGCACCATGATCGAGCATGTGCTGGCAGGAATCCCGGTGACGGAGGAACTGCCGCTACCGGCGCCGGATGGATTAACCATTGGCATCATAGGCCGGCCCAATGTGGGCAAATCCACATTGCTGAATCGCATGCTCGGCGAGGATCGCATGCTCACCTTCGATCAACCCGGCACCACCCGTGACAGCATCTCTGTCCCGTTCACGCGCCGCGGCAAGGATTATGTGCTAATTGATACCGCCGGTGTGCGCCGCCGCGCGCGCATTGACAGCGCGCTGGAAAAACTCAGCGCCGGCAAAAGCCTGCAAACAATAGACAGCGCTCGCACCATCATCGCCGTCATTGACGCCAGCGAGGGCGTCACCGATCAGGACCTGGCGCTGCTGGGTCTGGCCGTACAAACCGGCAAATCCCTGATCATCGCGCTGAACAAATGGGACGGACTGGATGCGGAGCACAGACGGCACGTTGACGCGCAAGTTGAGCGCAAACTGGGATTTGCCGATTATGCCGCCTTCACCCATATCTCGGCGCTGCACGGCACCGGTATTGGTGAATTGTTCGATACGCTGGAACAGATCCGCGCATCACTGGTGGCGCGGCTGAAATCATCGGAAGCGACCCGGCTGCTGGAACAGGCCGTCACCCAGCATGCGCCACCGCTGGTGAAGGGCCGGCGTATCAAGCTGCGCTATGCCCATGTGGGCGGCCATGATCCGCTGCGCATCATCGTCCATGGCAACCAGACCGAGAGCGTACCGGATACTTACAGTCGTTATCTGGCCGGGATGTACCGGCACGCGCTGCGTCTGGTGGGCACCCCGGTGATGATCGAGTACAAACGCAACGAGAACCCATACAAGAACAAAGGCATGACCAGCGGCGGTCGCAAGAAAGCACCGGTTCAGGTTCGGCGCGGTCGGGTACGGCAGAAAAAAAAGCACTAGGCATCACTGAGAAAGTTCAGAGGTCTCGCTTCAGAGCTTGCGGTAGGAAAATGCCGCGAAAGGACAAGCTATCCGGATGCGGCCAGCCTCATGTAGGCGTATCGCGGCATACCCCACATCCATGTGGGTAGCATTCGCAGGGTGACGACGGGGTTTGCCTACCGACTACCTATTCCAGGCCGTACTGACTCTGAATGATAGTCAAAATGCGGCGCGCGTCTTCACCGCTATCCCACTCGCCGTCACCGTTCATGACGATCATTTCGGTTTTCCTGCCGACGCCGGTGAGACTGATCTGGAACGCCTGGCCTTCTTCGCCGTCACCCTTCCAGAACTTCATCTTCGACAGCCAGCCCTTCTTCTCATTTTCAGGCGCCTTGAAGTAGGAAATCTTGTACAGGCCCTTGGCTTCGTCCTTGCCTTCCACGAAGAAACCCCCGCGCTGCAAAGCCTTGTCGGTACGCGGCCACGCCACGCTGTATTCATCCGGCAATGCCAGCAGAATGCGACCCTCGCCGGCGTCGCGTAATTCCGCCACGGGTTTCTGTGGTGTTGGTGCGGCGGCGGCAGGTGCCGGGGCGGCGGCAGGTGCCGTGGTAGCAGCAGCCGGTGCTGGAGCAGCGCCTGCGCCGTTAAACAGTTTATTCAATTCACCGGCAATCACCTTTTCGGCGCTGAGATCGGCCTCCCGGTCCAGCCACTGTCCCTCACCCTTCATCTGGGCCTGACGCTGACTGGAAATAAACAGCACCGTGATGTCCGGTGTGGCACCCGGCTCGGAAAAAATGCGGTACTTGAGACGTTGCGCGCCAACATCGCTGGCAACCGCCGCACCCCAAGCGGTTTCCAGTACCCCTAATTCGGCATCATCTACCTCTATCGGGTAGCCCTTTTGTTCGAAATGTCCACGCAGGCGCGGCCACATATCGGCACGCGGCTGGCGCACGGATACCCATTGCTCGTCCGGCGCCGCGGCAACCCCGGCATCAGCGCCCGCGCGCTGGCGCTGAGTCTGCGACAACGTCGCCTGCTCATTGGGAATGGCCATGGAGTCGTTGATGGTCTGGGAAGTCAGGTCCGGCGGGACTTCCAGGTCCGGCAGGCTGTCGCTCTTCTTGTATTCGGTGCGCTTGTCCGGCAGCACGTCATCCAGGTTGGGCAACACACTGCAGCCGCCGACAGCGAAAAGTGTCAGGGCCAGGAAAATTTTGTAGTAATGATTCATATTTTTTGCGCTCAGTTCAGTGCCCCAGCCTTTCGTAGCGACGCCTCAAGTTCAGGTTGAAAGCGATCCGAGAACCAGGTCAACGGCAACCGAATGCCGGCCTCAATCAATTTCATTCTGTGCAGCGCCCACTTGGATGGTATGGGGTTGGACTCCAGAAAAAGGGTTTTGTGCAATGCTCCAATCTTGTCATCAATGGCGGCGGCGCCTTTGGCATCTCCAGCCCGGGCACGTTCGCACAAGTCATGCATGCCCCGGGGCGCCACATTGGCGGTGACCGATATTACCCCGTCACCCCCTTGCAGCATAAACTCGCGGGCGCTGGCATCATCTCCACTTAGCAGCAGGAATTCCGGCCCGCAATCGCGGCGGATGCGCCCAACCCGGGCCAAATCCCCCGTCGCCTCCTTCACACCGATGATGTTTTTCACCTGCGCCAGACGGGCGATGGTCTCGGGCAACATGTCACAGGCGGTGCGACCGGGCACATTATATAGAATCTGCGGAATGGCCACGGATTCGGCGATGAGACTGAAATGCCGCACCAAGCCCTCCTGGGTCGGCTTGTTGTAGTACGGCGTGACCAGCAGGCAGGCATCCGCGCCTACCTGAGCCGCGCCACGGGTCAGACTCAAAGCCTCCACGGTGGAATTGGCGCCGGTGCCGGCGATAACCGGGACACGACCCCGCACCATACCCACCACACGCCGCACCACTTCCAGGTGTTCCGCCTCGCTCAGGGTGGCGGATTCTCCGGTAGTACCCACGGCAACAATGCCATCGGTGCCGTTCTCCAGATGAAACTCCACCAGTCCGGTCAGCGCATCCCAGTCCAATGCCGTATCCGGCGCCACGCCCGCCCGCATGGGCGTGACAATAGCCACCAAACTGCCACGGAAACCGGCTGCCATTGAAGTCATCTTTGCGCAGACGCCGCACTGCTGGCGCGGTCGGGGAAAAAGCAGCGGAGATTCAAGCTGGATCCTGGATAAATGCTGATGGGGGAAAACAGGGCGGCCATGGTAGCGGGACGGTCCGGGCATGACAAGGCACGGGAGCGACGATCGCAGCCCTTGCGGGGATGGCGGCAAACCCCGAAAATCCCCTGACCCAACTCGCCCCATGTGTCTCTAGCCCAATATGCAGCAATCCCTGGTCATCACCGCAGTTGGTGAGATTGTTCCGCGCCTGATGGAACAGGTCGCCCGCGTCTTGCGCGATCTCGGCTGTAACATCACCGACAGCCGTATGGCCCAGCTCGGCAATGAATTCGCGCTCATTATCATGGTGTCCGGCACCTGGGACGCCATTGCCAAGACCGAAGACCAACTGCCGCGCATTGCACGGGAGATGAATCTGGCCCTGCACTGGCGCCGCACCACACCCGCCAAGCCCGTCAAGGCCATGATGCCCTACGCCATTGACGTTGTGTGCTGCGACCGCGCCGGCGTGGTCCATGACATCGCCAAGTTCATGGCCGACAACGACATCCAAATCCAGGATATGTACACCAACTCCTATCAGGCCATGCACACGCAAACACAAATGTTCTCGTTACATATGACCATCAACATTCCCACCAATGTCTCCATATCCGGACTGCGCGGCGAGTTCATGGATTTCTGTGATCGGCTGAATCTGGATGCCATTATGGAACCGGTGAAGTAATCTGAATCGGAGACTCGCTCTTGGCCACAGCCGACAAAGCTAAAAAGGGCAAAGCCAGTCCCGGGGAAGCACGGCGCCTGTTCGTGCTGGACACGAACGTGTTGATGCATGACCCGGCGGCGCTGTTCCGTTTTAAGGAACATGATCTATTTATCCCCATGGTGGTGCTGGAAGAACTGGACGCCGGCAAGAAGGGCGCGACGGAAGTGGCGCGCAATGCGCGCCAGGCCAGCCGCTTCATTGACCAACTGATTGACGACCGCGATTCCGCTTCCATTGAACAGGGCCTGGAACTCAACGCCCTGGATATCAATCACGGCGTGCAGGCGCAAGGCCGCCTGTTCCTGCAAACCCGTCACCTGGCAGGCGCTGTCCCCGCCACGCTGCCGGGCAGCAATGTGGACAACACCATCCTTGGTACCGCGCTGTCATTGCAAAAGGAACAGGGCCGCGTGGTCACCCTGGTATCCAAGGACATCAACCTGCGCATCAAGGCGCGGGTGTTGGGCATCCATACCGAAGATTATTACAACGACAAGGTGCTGGATGACGCCAACCTGCTCTACAGCGGCATGGGCGCATTACCGGCGGATTTCTGGAGTCGCAACGGCGAGAATCTGCGCTCCTGGCAGGAACATGCGCGCACGTTCTATCACATACAAGGCAAGCCGCTGCCCGAGTGTTATCCGCACCAGTGTCTGTACATCGAGGGCGAATCGGATAATGTGGAAGCACTGGTGCATAGCATGGATGACAAAGGCACCACCCTGGTGCTGGCCGCGGACCATCGGCGCGAGAATAATAATGTGTGGGGCATCACCGCCCGCAACCGCGAACAGAACTTCGCCCTGAACCTGTTGATGGATCCTGAAGTGGATCTGGTGACCCTGGTGGGCGTGGCCGGCAGCGGCAAGACCCTGCTGGCCCTGGCCGCGGGTCTGCAACAAACCCTGGAGACAAAACGCTATCGCGAGATCATCCTCACCCGCGTAACGATCCCGGTGGGCGAAGACATCGGCTTCCTGCCCGGCACCGAAGAGGAAAAAATGGCCCCCTGGATGGGCGCGCTCATGGACAACCTGGAGGTGCTCACCGATAGTGAACATAGCGGCGACTGGGCCCGCGCCGCCACCGCCGATTTAGTCAGCAAGCGCATCAAGCTGCGCTCACTAAATTTCATGCGCGGCCGCACCTTCCTGAATCGCTACATCATCATTGATGAGGCCCAGAACCTGACCTCGAAACAAATGAAGACCCTCATCACCCGCGCCGGCCCCGGCAGCAAAATGATCTGCCTCGGCAACATCGGCCAGATTGACACACCGTATCTGACTGAAACCACCTCCGGCCTGACCTACGTCGTGGATCGCTTCAAGCATTGGC
>JAYUHG010000114.1:0-2081 GCA_043767195.1 Gammaproteobacteria bacterium
CTGCCATTTTTCATATTCAATGCAACAATTTATGGACTGCGCTCCGCCGCTTTCGCTGATCTGTCTGGCTTCGCGGTGATGGTGGCGCTAATAGCGATGTTGGCCGGATTGGTGCGGCGCAGCGGTGTGGAAGACATGGTCTCGACCAAAGGTGGCGGCCAATGATGATCCAACGTTCCCTGGCCTTAGCCGCATTGGGACTGATGCTGGTAAGCGCCGCGGGTGGTTTGATCCATGGCCTGTCCGTGCAACACGAAACCCTGCTGCGCCTGCGGGAACATCACCAACCCGCCTTCACCCACGCCGCCCAAGGCCAGACGGACCTGGCGCGCTCAGAATTGCAGCAGGCCATGCAACACAACTTCCGCTATGTACGCATCATTGACGCTCACACCCATGTCATCAAACTCGCGTCCCTGGCGCTGATGCTGAGTTTCATCTTGCCCTTGCTGCCATTTTCCGACCGGACCCGCAGGGCAGTGGCAGGAGCATTTGTCGCGGGGGCGGTGCTGTTTCCGGGCGGAGTGTTGCTGCAAATCTGGGTGCCGGGGTTGGTGTTCCAGGGCATCGCTGCACTGGGCGCAGTGATGGTGATTGTGGCTATGGGGATTACGGTGCAGGGATTGTGGAAAACAGCAGTGGCTAGTGACTAGTGACTGGCGGGCAGCTACAAGAAGTTACGGGTCACATGCAACTAAATCACGAATGAGGTAGTGGGTCAGTTTGTCATCCCGAACGAGCGAAGCGAGGAGGGATCTTGCTGACACGGCAAGATTCCTCCCTCCGGTCGGAATGACAAATTCAAACTGACCCACTACCACGAATGACAGGTCTGAGGCCACCAGCCACCTCCCAATAAAAAAAGGGACCGGAACTTTCGCTCCGGCCCCTTCTTACTAAAACCACTCCCAAATTCAACGATCAATAATCGTACCGCACCTTCACACCCCACCAGCGCGGCTTGCCATAGGAGGCCTCGTCGCAACCGCAGACGGTGGACAGCTCGAAACCGATTAGCTGGTTGCGGGTATCCGTGAAGTTATCCACGAATGCGCCCACGGTCCATGCCTCGTCGGAACTCTTCCAGTCAACACTGGCATTACCCAGCCAGTATGCCGGCATGCGGTGTGAGCCGAAGTTGTTGATGTTATGGAAGGCCCGCGACCGATAGATGGCATCCATTTGCAAGGCCAGCGTCCCACCCGCGAACATGTTCGGGATGGTATAGCGGGCGATGCCCGACCACTGGGTCTTGGGCGTGAAGGACGGCTCCACATCACGGGGCTTGCCCGGCGCCACATTCACGTCCTTGACCGTGGGGTCAATCAGACCCAGGCCCATGATCAAGTCCAGGTTTTCCATGGGATTGGTGTACAACTCCAATTCGCCGCCGTAGTACTCGGCGTCAGCATTAAACACCGCGCCCGAGGTGCCGATAAACTGGAAGGCCTGGTAATCCGAATAGTCATAGTAGTAGAACGCACCATTCAAGCGCGCCTTGCCATCCCAGAAGGTGGATTTGAAGCCGCCTTCGTAAGACACCAGGATTTCCGGATCGTAGAAATACTGGTCCGAGGTCAGGTTGGTGAGCAGCGGGGCATTGAAGCTACCGGCCTTGACGCCGCGGTTGACACCAAAATAAAGCAGCAGGTCATCGTTCCACTTGTAATTCAACTGCGCTTTGCCTGACCACAGGTAATCGCTGACGCTTTCCGTGTGCGGCAACAGGAATTCAAATGGGGCGCCGCCGGTAAACACCGCCGTGTAGGGCTCATTAGTTGTGTATACCGCACTGTCGTTTCTTTCATCCCGTAAATTCGTGTACAGGCGGCTGTTGTAAGCGTATTGCTTCTTTTCACGAATGCCGCGAATACCGAGAACTAATGTCCATTGTTCGGCAAAGTCGTAGTCCACCTGCCCGAACAAAGAATAGGAGTGAGTCTCAATATCGGCGGTCAACGTTCCCTCACAGAATGTGTTTCCACCCGCGGCGTCCACCGGTGTTCCGTCCGGCTGCAAGAATACGCCCGGAGCGAAAAAGCCGAAAAATGCGCCGCAGAACACGTTGATACCGCCAATGG
>JAYUHG010000115.1:0-2080 GCA_043767195.1 Gammaproteobacteria bacterium
AACCACGGATTTTTGACAGGCAACCATGCCACGCAAACCCGCCAGCGCCAGCAGACGAAGAAAAACACCGGTTGGTGGTACGCGCGCTGATGTTGGCGCCGCCGCGCCGCCGTTGGTTGCGGAGCCGCTGCGCGCGATTCTGGATGCCCGCGGCAACGATCCGTTTCAGGTGCTCGGGCGCCATACCGAGGGCGAATCCACGGTCATCAGAATATTCCGCCCGCACACGCTATCTGCCCGGATCGCCGAAACCGGTGCCGAATTGACGCGGATCCCGGGCACGGATCTGTTTGAGTGGCGCGGCGACGCTGGCGAATTGCCGCCTCACTATCAGATCTTCTGGCAGGATGACCGTGGCTATTCCGGCAGGCACCACGACCCGTTCAGTTTTTCACCACAGCTTTCAGATTTCGATCTGCACCTGTTTGGTCAAGGCCGCCACTGGCACGCCTACCGGATGCTGGGCGCGCGTTGCGTACTGGTGGATGGTATCGCGGGAGTTTGTTTTGCCACCTGGGCGCCGAGCGCAGCACGGGTCAGCGTCGTAGGTGATTTTAATGACTGGGATGGCCGTTGCCATGGCATGCGTTTGCGCGGTACCACCGGCGTGTGGGAGCTGTTTATCCCCGGGCTGGGAGCCGGCGTCTGCTACAAATTTGAAGTGCGCGGTGCCACCGGCGATTTGTGTCTGAAGAGTGATCCCTACGGCGCCAATTTTGAGTATCGCCCCGCCAATGCTTCAGTGGTTGTGCCCGAAAGCCAATATGTTTGGGGCGACCACGCCTGGATATCAGCGCGCGGCGAATGTGGTTGGCGCAGCGGCGCCGTGTCCATTTACGAAGTGCATCCCGGCTCGTGGCGCCGCAATCCGGACGGGAGCGTACTGGGCTACAGGCAGTTGGCGCGGCAACTTGTGTCCTATGTGACACGGCTCGGGTTCACGCATGTGGAGTTGCTGCCGGTGAGCGAATATCCGTTGGATGAGTCGTGGGGCTATCAGACCACCGGCTATTTCGCGCCCACCAGCCGCTACGGCAACGCCGATGATTTGCGCTGGTTCGTAGACCACTTTCACGAGCATGGCATCGGCGTGATATTTGATTGGACCCCGGCCCACTTTCCCAAGGACGAACACGGACTGGCCTGTTTCGATGGTGGTCCTTTGTACGAGCACGCTGATCCGCACCGCGCCAATCACCCGGACTGGGGCACCTGCGTGTTCGACTACGGTCGCAATGAGGTGAAAAATTTTCTGCTTGCCAGTGCCGTGTACTGGATCGAGGAATTCCATGCAGATGGCCTGCGCGTGGACGCGGTCGCTTCCATGCTCGATCTCAGCTATTCACGCCGCGCGGGTGAATGGTTGCCGAACCGGTTCGGTGGGCCGGAAAATCTGGAGGCTATTGAGTTCTGCCGCGAACTCAACTCGGTGATACATGCCAATTATCCCGGCGTCATGGTCATCGCCGAGGAATCCACCTCCTGGCCGCAGGTGTCACGCCCGGTGTATCTGGGCGGCCTGGGTTTCACCATGAAGTGGAACATGGGCTGGATGCACGACATCCTTAATTACATGAAGTTGGACCCGATCTTCCGCAGCCATCACCATAATGACCTGACATTCAGCCCAACGTATGCGTTCTCGGAGAATTTCGTGCTGCCGTTCTCCCACGACGAAGTGGTGCATTGCAAAGGCACATTGCTGTCGCGCATGCCGGGCGACCGCTGGCAGCAGTTCGCCAATCTGCGTCTGCTGTTCACCTACATGTTCACGCACCCGGGCAAAAAGCTGCTGTTCATGGGTTGTGAACTGGCCCAGGACAGTGAATGGGATTTCCGCAAGTCGCTGCCCTGGGAATTGCTCAATGACCCCATGCATGCCGGGGTCAATAAACTGGTTTCCGATCTGAACCGGCTTTATCGCGATCAGCCCGCGCTGCATTGCAATGACTTTGAGCAGCATGGCTTTGACTGGATTGATTGCCACGACGCCGGCAATTCCGTGCTGGCATTCATGCGCCGGACGGAGGAAGGGCAGGTGATAGTGGTGCTAAATTTCACTCCAGTGGTGCGCCATGGA
>JAYUHG010000116.1:0-11762 GCA_043767195.1 Gammaproteobacteria bacterium
TGATGTCGGCGGCATTGAAGAAATAATTGTCACTGCCACCAAGCGCTCTGAGACGCTCCAGGAAATTCCCCTCTCCGTCACCGCTTTTTCCAGTGACGACATTGATAAGCGCGATTTCAAAGGTTTCGATGATTACGCCAAGTTCGTCCCCGGCCTGTCATTCGGTAATCGCGAACCCGCCGGCACATCCATCGTCTTTCGTGGCGTCGCTTCCTCAGGCCTGCAATATGGCGCGCGCCCATCCAGTTGCGTGTATCTGGATGAACAACCCATTACCGCCGCGGGTCGTAACCCGGATCCGCGTCTCATAGACATTCAACGATTGGAGGCCCTGCGTGGACCTCAAGGCACACTGTTCGGTGACAGTTGCCAATCCGGGACGCTGCGAATTCTGACCAACAAGCCGGATCTCACCGCGTTCGATAGCTGGGTGGAGGTGGGTGGGTCCAAGGTGGATCACGGTGATTTTGGTTATGACACCAGCGCCATGGCTAACATTCCATTCAATGACGTGCTGGGCATTCGCCTGGTGGGCTTCCACGGCCAGGAAGCGGGATTCGTTGACAATGTCCTCAGCACCAGCCCGGGCGGCCAGTTTGACAACGCCGGTGTGGTCGGTGATGACGTTAACACCACGACCGTATCCGGTGGTCGCATTGCACTGCGCCTGGAGGCCACTCCGGACTTAACCTTTGATGCCACGGCCATGTTCCAGGACAAGAATTCGGATGGCTTTGGAGATATGAATACTTTTATCGGCGATCTGGAACAGGTACGTTTCAATCCGGAAAAGCTGGATGAGCAGTGGTATCAGATTGGCCTGAACATGGAAGCGAAGCTGGGCTGGGCGGACGCCGTGGTGACCGGCTCCTATTTCAACCGCGATTTCACTTACGACGCCGATGCCGTGGACTACCAGTTCTTCAGTTTCCAGGAGCTGTTTGATCACACCATTTACGCGATATATGACTTTGGCGGTGACACCCCGGGCGCATACGCCCAAACCAATACGGACACGGACAGCGTATCGTTCGAGGCGCGCTTATCCACACCGGCGGATTCCGACAGCAAGTGGCGCGGGATTATTGGTGTGTTTTATAACAAGTCCGACAACTTTACCTTCTTCCAGTCAGGCAATTCCACGCTGGCACGGGCGACACCGGTCCCAGCATTCACTTACTTGAACTACCTGGCCTATTACATTCGCTATGACGTCAACGCGCCGCTGCATAATCCGAATCAGGCCTTTCCTTTGGGGCCGACTACCAACTGGTATTGGGCCACCTATGACAACACGTTGGAACAGACGGCGATTTTCGGTGAATTGAATTTCGACTTTACCGAAAATTTCACCATCACCGCCGGCGGGCGCTGGTACCGGGTGGAGGAAGATCGTCACACCCAGATCGGTTCACTGATGCAGGGGGATTTTCCGGATATCACTACTGATCTGGTATTTGCCAACAACAAGGCACACTCCATAGAGAGCGGCTTCTTGCCCAAGGCCAGCATCGAGTACCGGATGACGCCGCAGCACATGGCGTACTTCACTTTCTCGGAGGGCTTCCGCAGCGGTGGCGGTAACGCGGCGCGGCGTGACTCCATATTCGCGAATCAATTTGCCTCCTATGGCTCCGACCTGATCATCAATCACGAACTGGGTGTGAAGACGGAATGGTTTGATCGGGCATTGCAAGTCAACATCGCCGGTTATCACATGAAGTGGAAAGACATTCAGATCCAGGTGGAAGATCCGGATCCGTTCATCTTCCAGTTGGGCTTTGTGAATTTCCCGCAAGCGAAGATTGACGGCTTTGAGGTGGACGCGCATTGGGTCCCCACTGACGAATGGGACGTAGGCGGCGCCCTGTCCTATAACAAGGCGCGCATCTCCAAGACCCAGGCCCTGAGCGATGTCAGCGCGGTCAAGGGGACGCCATTGCCCCTTACTCCGGACTGGAAGTTCAGCATGTGGGTTGAGTACACCTTCGCCATGGAAGTATTTGGCGCCGAACCCTATGCGCGGTTCGACTTTACCCACACCGGTGAGTCGGTCAATTCCCTAGGCGGCGTTGAAGCCACTGTGGGCGAGAATCCTCCCAAGACCCAGGAGCCCTATGATGTCGGCGACTTGTCATTGGGATTGTCCGCAGAGATGTGGGAAGCCTCGCTGTACGTAGATAATGTCTGGGACGAACGCGGCGACGTGTTCTTCAACAATCGCTGGGGCCGCGAACGGCGGTCCGTGAATCAACCGCGCATGTTCGGGTTTACCTTCAAACGCCGGTTTAACTGACAGGCGACAGCACCAGTCCCACGGCGTCATGCCGTTGAAAAACGGCATCCAGCCAAGAAAGTTGCTTTCAGCAGTTCCCTTCCGGAGTTGCCCGCAAAGACTGCGCCGGACTCTTTGATTTGCATCGGGTTTTCTCCCGATGGCGACCCCATGCACCCGGATCGGTAGAATGCCTCGGTGGGCGCGATCAAAGACTGGCTTCAGGAACGCGGCATCCAGGAAGTGGAAGCCCTGGTGCCGGACATGGCGGGCACGGCTCGCGGCAAGTTCGTTCCGGCTGAGCGCTATAACGAAGAGGAAGGTATCCGTCTCGCTGAAATGATGTTCAGCCAGACTGTCACCGGCGATTACGTGGAGGAAACCAACCGCGTCAATCCCCTGGACATTGATATGCGCGTGTTACCCGACATCTCCACCCTGCGCATAGTCCCCTGGGCGCCGGAGCCTACCGCCCAGATCATTCACGACTGCTATTACGCCAACGGCAAACCGGTACACATTGCGCCACGCCAGGTCCTGAAGCGCGTGGTGGAATTATTCCGCAAACGTGGCTGGCAACCGGTGGTGGCACCGGAGCTGGAATTCTATCTGGTCAAGCCGAATACGGATGCGGACTATCCCCTGGAACCCCCCATCGGTCGCTCAGGCCGGCAGCCCTCAGGCCGGCGCCTGCTCAGTATTGATGCCGTAAATGAATACGAGGCCATCATCGAGGACATCTACGACTTCGGCGAAGCCCAGGACCTGCACATTGAGACGCTGATGCACGAAGACGGCGTCGCGCAACTGGAAGTCAATTTCAAACATGGCGACCCGCTGAATCTGGCCGATCAGGTTTTCTTGTTCAAACGCACCGCCCGCGAGGCCGCCTATCGCCATGGCATGTATGCCACATTCATGTCCAAGCCGCACATGAACCAGCCCGGCAGCGCCATGCACTTGCATCAAAGTGTCATTGATAAGGACACGGGCCAGAATATCTTTTCCACCAGCCGCGGGAAACCCACGCGGCTGTTCCTGAATTACATCGGCGGATTACAGCAATACACGCCCGCAGCCATGTCACTGCTGGCGCCGAATGTGAACTCCTACCGGCGCATTGCCCGTTACAACTCCGCTCCGATCAACACCCATTGGGGCTACGATAATCGCACCGCCGGCCTGCGCGTTCCCCTGGCGGGTCCCGAGGCGATGCGGGTGGAAAATCGCATCCCCGGTTCCGATGCCAATCCGTACCTGGCCTTCGCTGGCTCCCTGGCCGCCGGCTATCTGGGCATTATCGAAAAAATTAAACCCGATGAGCCCCTGACCACCGACGCCTACGAACTACCCTACGGCCTGCCCCGGGATCTGCTCACTGCGTTGCAAACCCTGAAGGACTGCAAGCCATTGAGCAAGATTCTCGGCGAGGGATTTACTGAGCTTTATCGGCAAGTGAAAGAGACCGAGTACGAAACCTACTTCCATGTCATCAGTTCTTGGGAGCGGGAATTTTTGCTGCTGAATGTTTGAAAGGCAGCGACAAGGAACACACCTCTTGACTCGATCACTTGTGGCTTGTTGCTTGTAGCTTGTAGCTGGGTTTAACCATGTCCTCATCAAAGTATCCCGGCTTCGACACCCTTTCCCTGCACGCCGGTCAGCGTCCCGACCCCACCACCGGGGCGCGCGCCACACCTATCTATCAAACTACATCCTTTGTCTTTCAGGAGACGACTCACGCGGCGTCGCTGTTTAATCTGGGCCGCTCCGGGCATGTGTATTCGCGCATTTCCAATCCCACGACTGCGGTATTGGAAGAGCGGGTTGCGGCGCTGGAAGGTGGCGTGGGTGGCATTGCCACAGCCTCCGGCATGGCGGCCATTCATCTCGCTATCACCACGCTCATGGGTCAGGGCAGTCATATTGTTTCGTCTCACGCTTTATATGGCGGCACGCACAATTTATTGACTTACACGCTGCCGCGGTTCGGCATTGAAACTACCTTCGTGAACCCACGGGACCCGGCGGCGTTTCGCGCCGCCATTCGCCCGAATACGCGTTTGTTGTACGCGGAGACCATCGGCAATCCCCGCGGCGAGGTGCTGGATATTCCCGCCGTGGCGGATGTGGCCCACGTCCATGGGTTGCCATTACTGCTGGATGCCACGCTGACCACACCCTGGCTATTACGCCCGTTTGATCATGGGGCGGATCTGGTGGTGCATTCCCTGACCAAATTCATTGGCGGCCATGGCATCGCCATTGGCGGCATGGTGGTGGACTCGGGACGATTTGATTGGGAAAAAAGCGGTCGCTTCCCGACCCTGACCGAACCCTACGCGGGATTTGAGAACATGGACTTTGCTGAAGACTTCGGCCCGTCCGCGTTTTTGATCCGCGGACGACGCGAGGGACTACGGGATTTCGGCGCGGCGCTTTCGCCTACGAATGCATTTCATTTCCTGCAAGGATTGGAAACACTGCCGCTGCGCATGCAACGGCATGTGGAGAATGCGCGGTGCATCATCACATTCCTGCGCGACAGCCCCGAAGTGGCCCATGTGAACAGCCCGGAGATCCCGGAGCACCCCGATCACGCCCTGGCCCAGCGCCTGTTACCGCGCGGTTGCGGCTCAGTATTCAGTTTTGAACTGAAAGGCGGTCGCGATGCCGGGCGCAAGTTCATTGAATCGCTGCAATTATTCTCCCATCTGGCCAATGTGGGTGACGCAAAATCCCTGGTCATCCACCCCGCTTCCACCACCCATGCGCGCATGGGCGCCGAGGCGTTACAGCAAGCCGGTATTACTGAAGGCCTGGTACGTCTGTCCGTCGGGCTGGAGGATGCGGAAGATTTGATCGCCGATCTTAGTCGCGGGCTGTACCGCTCACAGAAATAGCCGGCGTCATGTATTTCACCGTGGACGGACAGGAAGTCTACACCGCCACCGGCGCGGAAACTCATCGCCCCGGGAAACCCTTCATCACCTTCATTCACGGCGCCGGCTGTGATCACACGGAGTGGGTGTTATTCGCGCGCTTTTTTTCCCGCAATGGCTTCAATGTCCTGTCCCCGGACCTGCCCGGACATGGAAAATCCACGGTCGCGCCCCTGACGTCGGTGGAACAATTGGCGCAATGGGTGCTGGCACTGCTGGATGCCGCTAAGGTGGGAACAACCATACTCGTGGGTCATAGCCTGGGATCGCTGATCGCCCTGGAGACCGCGGCAAAAAACCCGCAACACATTTCACGCCTGGTCATGCTCGGCACCACCGTGCCCATGTCCGTGAGCGACGCATTACTGAATGCAGCCCGGGATCGCAGCCAGGCCGCCGTGGACATTGTCATGCAATTTGGCCACGCCTTCAGTTCCCAATTGGGCCACAACCCGGTGGCGGGGATCAGTGCCATGAATCACAGAATGAGAATCCTGGAGCGCGGACTGCCCACCAACCTGTTCGAGGATCTGAACGCCTGCCACACCTACCTGGGTGGCCTGGAAGCGGCGCGTAGTCTGCATATGCCGGTCATGCTTTTATTGGGTGACCAGGACCGCATGACCCCGCCCCACTCCACCCAGGCATTGATCGCCGCGCTGAAAGCGCCGGATGTGCGCATGATCCCGAACTGCGGGCACATGCTCATGTCCGAACAACCCGAAGCCGTGCATCAGGCGCTGGTGGCCGCGGCCATGGGCCGCTGAAGTTCATACTGTGGATCTCCAGCGCGCGCAATCCATCCCATCAAGGTTTGGCATCATCGCCACCGGCATCGAGATGGTGGATTCCGGCCTGATCAACCGGACTTTCCTGGTTAGCGGCGCCAATGGACAGCGCCACATCCTGCAATGGGTCAATCCCATGTTTGCCGCCGCCGTTAATGCGGACATTGATGCCATTACTTCCCATGTGGCCATGCACGGACTATTGACGCCGCGACTGCTGCATTCCACCACCGGCGCACTCTGCATTCCCGATGGCGGTGGGCACTGGCGCATGTTGACCTGGATTGATGGCGACACGGTACACCGCGCCACTTCTGACCAGATCGCCTATCAAGCCGGATCCATGCTCGGGAAATTTCACGCCGCCGTGGCGGACTTCACCCAGCCATTCCAAAACCTTCGCCCCGGCGTCCATGACACGCCGCGACACCTGAATCATCTGCGTGAAACTCTGGCCCGGCGATCAAAGCATCCGCGCTTCGCTTCAGTGGCGCCATTGGGGAATGAGATCCTGCGCCTCGCTGCCACGCTTCCGGCCCTGCCACACTTGACTGAGCGTGTGGTCCATGGCGATCCCAAGATTTCCAATATTCTTTTCGAGCGCGGGAGCGGCAACGCCCTGTGCATGGTGGACCTGGATACGGTCAGCCGCATGGCCTTGCCGCTGGAACTGGGAGATGCCCTACGGTCCTGGTGCAACCTGGCCGGGGAAGAATCGCCCAGCGCAGAATTCTCCTTAGGCCGGTTCGGTGCGGCACTGTCAGGCTATGCCTCCACCGCGGCTCATCTTTTATCAGCAGCGGAAATTTCCGCCTTCATCCCGGCTACCCGACTCATCTTCGTGGAGCTGGCCGCGCGCTTCTGCGCCGATGCCCTGAATGAGGATTATTTTGCCTGGGATGCCAAGCGCTTCACGTCCCACAGCGAGCACAGTGAAGTCCGCGCCGCCGGGCAATTGGATGCGGCTAAAACCATGATCCGGCTCGACGCTGAATTGCAAAAACGAGTGACGGAGATATTGCCCATGGTGGAACCGCAGTAACCCACAGTTCCGCAGGCCCAGCATGGCGCGGAGTGCCACTTTTGGCATATGCTTCTCCCGAGTCCACGCCATTCATTGGGAGACGACCATGAACAAGAAATTCCTAGTCTCGACACTGGTGTTGTTTGTGCTATCCATGATTATCGGTGTTGTGGTGCATGGAATGCTGCTGGCCGGTGACTATCACCAGCTCCAGCATTTGTACCGGACCGAAGAAGAACAGATGGCGTATTTCGGCTGGATGCTGGCGGCCCATGTCATGATCGCCGCGGCCTTTGTCTGGATCTATGTGCAGGGCCGCACTGACAAACCCTGGCTGGCCCAGGGTGTACGCTTCGGCATTGCCACAGCACTGTTGGCGACGATTCCTATTTATATGATCTACTACGCAGTCATGCCACTGACCCTTGCCTTGGCGGCAAAACAGATCCTGTTTGACACCGTGGGCATGGTGGTCATGGGAATTACGGTGGCATGGCTGTATCGCTAAGAGCTGGACCCCGCGCCAGGGGAATGGAGCGCAAACTTTCATACATCTCATTCTTTGTGTTTGTCTGCGGGATCTGCGTAAACACACTGGCCGATGATTCCGGCGTGAGCCTCACCTACGCCTACAGTACCCACGGTTGTGGTCCCATTGATCAGCCAGTCACGATGATCTACCTGACCCATGATCCGGTTGCTACGGGACGACCGCTGCCTCCCTATGTCCAGATGTGGTTCGCCCACGGGCTGGATGAGCAAGGCCGGTTTGAAGGCGCATGGAATGGGCCACAGGGAAATATGGGTGGCACCTGGTGCCGCACCGCACAGGATTGCGTTCCGGTGGCACGGGGCAGTCTGAAACTGAAGCGTTCAGTTGATGACGGCACGTTAATTGGCGATGTGGAAGTGGATTTGGGAGGTCCCGTGGGCGGTCCTTTGCGCGCAGAGCCGCTTCCCGCGGAGCATGACTCCTGTGGCTGAAACCGGCCAACGAGCACATTCCATCATCGTTATATAGCAGCGACTTCTTTACAGGTTACCGTTAACCACGAATCAATCTAACGGAACGAAAAGCACCAACTACACTCGTTGGCAGGAGGGATTCCCGCTCCTATGCTCCCATCTCGGGGCAGTAACCCCCCGCAGCCGTCACGCGGGGGGTTTTTATTGTCTGCGCAAATCTCTCAGAATCCGGTGGGCAGCATTATGTCCCGGGGCACCGGTGACGCCGCCACCGGGATGGGTGCCGGCACCACACAAATACAATCCGTCCACCGGAGTCCGATATTGCGACCATCCCGGCAGCGGTCGCATGAAGAACAATTGGTCGAGGCTGAGATCGCCGTGAAAGATATTGCCTTCACTGATACCGAAGGTGCGTTCCAGGTCCAATGGCGTAAATACACGGCGCGCGATGATGCTGTCCACGAATCCTGGCGCATACACGGCAATCTTGCGCACCACGCTGTCACCCAACTCTTCGCGCCGCTGATCCCAGGTGCCGACATTGAGCCGATAAGGCACATATTGCACAAAACAAGTAAGCATGTGCCGCCCCGCGGACGCCAATGTCGGGTCTACATTGGAGGCCATCACGCAGTCCACCCATAAATCCGCCGGCAGATCACCGCGCGCGGAAATGTTGTAACAATCCTCAGCACCCCGCAGCGTCGGAACCAAAGTAAAGAAACTGCGTTCCGCCGGCGTGTGACTGGCGGGCATACCCCGCACCGCGGGTTCCCGATCCAGCACGAAATTTACTTTTGCCGCCGGTCCGGCCATGCGAATGCGTTCCACGGCGTGGCGAAACTCCGGTTCCAGCGCATTCGGTTCCAATAACGTCAGAAAAGTGCGTTTTGGATCGCAATTGGAAACCACCGTCAGCGCGGAAATCTCCGTGCCGTTCTCCAACACCACGCCCATGGCCCGTCCATCCCGCACCCTGATTTGCGCCACCGGCGCATCTGTACGAATTTCCACCTTGTGTGACCGGCATGCCACGGCCATGGCCTGGGTGATGGCGCCCATGCCGCCAATGACATGACCCTGAAAACCCTGGGCCTGCTGTTCCCCGCCACTGAGCAGATGAAACAGCAATCCCATGGACGAGCCTGACTGGTACGGCCCGCCGTGTTTGCCATAGGTATTGTTGGCCAGAATCAGTCGCCGGATCACATCGGACTCGAATTCCCGTTCCAGCAGATCGCCCAGGCTGCCGGTTAGGAATTGCATCAACCGTTCCAGTTCAGCGCCGCTGACGCGATGCATTCGCCGCAACACTCGCCACATCTCCCGCCAGCGCGCGATACCGGTGGCATGCAAATCCGGCGGCGCTTCCATGAAGAAAGGTTCCAGGTAAGCAGCCAGCGTCTTCAACTCCCGATCCAGATCCAGGAAACGATTTGCATCCCGCGCCGAGTAGCGCGCCAATTCCATCCGGCAGCGATCTGCAGCGCCCCACCAGGGCACCACAATGCCTTCGGGTAAGGCAATCTGCACACTGGGATCACAGGCCACCATGCGCAGGCCATGGCGCGCCAGTTCCAGATCACGAATAACCTCAGGCCGCAACATGCTGGCCACATAGGAGGCGGTGGAAACACGACAGCCGGGAGCCAACACCGGGTCCACTTCTTCCGTGACCGCACAACCACCCACGACAGCGCGGCGTTCCAATACCAGCACACGCAGACCGGCGCGGCCCAGATAGGCCGCGGCAGTCAAGCCATTGTGGCCGGCGCCGATGACGATGGCATCAATTTGTTCCGACATTCCCAATCCCTCTTTTTCAGCGGCAAACGGGGGCGGTTCACGACCGCGGTAATGGCTATAATGGCGCGCCTTTAATCCCGGATGGAAGAAAAATCATGGCCCAGTATGTCTACACCATGCACCGCGTCGGCAAAGTGGTGCCGCCGAAACGCGAAATTCTGCGCAATATTTCCCTGTCTTTTTTCCCCGGCGCCAAAATCGGCGTACTTGGGCTGAACGGCTCCGGCAAATCCACCCTGCTGCGCATCATGGCCGGCGTGGACAAGGAATTCATTGGCGAGGCCACGCCCCAGAAGAATCTGCGCATCGGCTTCCTGTCCCAGGAACCCAATCTGGACCCGACCAAGGATGTACGCGGCAATGTAGAAGAAGGTGTCGCCGCCACCAAGGCCTTGCTGGATCGGTTCAACGCCATCAGCGAAAAGTTTGGCGAAGAAATGACTGATGATGCGATGAACGCGCTCATGGAAGAACAGGCCAAGCTCCAGGACGCTATAGAGTCCGCAGGTGCCTGGGAATTAGATCGGAAATTGGAAATCGCCGCGGATGCCTTGCGCCTGCCGTCCTGGGAAATGGATGTGACCAAACTCTCCGGCGGCGAACGCCGGCGCGTAGCTCTGTGCCGGCTGTTGCTGTCGGAACCGGAATTTCTGCTGCTGGACGAGCCCACTAACCATCTGGACGCTGAATCCGTGGCCTGGCTGGAGCAATACCTGGAAAAATTCCCGGGCACGGTCATCGCCGTGACCCATGACCGGTATTTCCTCGACAATGTTTGCAGTTGGATCCTGGAACTGGACCGCGGCTACGGCATCCCCTGGGAAGGCAATTATTCTTCCTGGCTGGATCAAAAGGAAAAACGCCTGGAGCAGGAAGAGCGGGAAGAAAGCGCCCATCAGAAAACCATCAAGTCGGAACTGGAATGGGTGCGCCAGAATCCCAAGGGCCGTCAGGCCAAGAGCAAGGCGCGTCTGGCCCGCTTTGAAGAATTGTCATCGCAGGAATTCCAGAAACGCAACGAGACCGCGGAAATATACATACCGCCCGGGCCACGTCTGGGCGACATGGTGGTCGAAGCCGAGGGGCTCAGCAAAGGTTATGGTGATCGGCTGCTGATTGATAACCTGAGTTTCAAAGTGCCCCAGGGCGCCATCGTCGGCATCATCGGCGCCAACGGCGCCGGCAAGTCCACCCTGTTTCGTATGCTGGCGGGACAGGAAAACCCGGAAAGCGGCACCTTGCGCATCGGCGATTCAGTCAAGTTCGCCTACGTGGATCAGAGCCGCGATTCCCTGGATGGCAGCAAGACGGTGTTTGAAGAGATATCCGGTGGCCAGGATTTGATCCAGGTAGGCACTTGGTCCACCCAGGCCCGGGGCTATGTGGCGCGCTTCAACTTCAAAGGTTCCGATCAGCAGAAACTTGTCGGGCAGTTGTCCGGGGGCGAACGCAACCGGGTGCATTTGGCTACGCTGATCAAATTCGGCGGTAATGTGCTGCTCTTGGATGAACCCACCAACGATCTGGATGTGGAAACCCTGCGCGCACTGGAAGAAGCATTGCTGAACTTCCCCGGCTGCATCCTGGTGATCTCCCATGACCGCTGGTTCCTGGATCGCATCGCCACCCATGTGCTGGCCTTTGAAGGCGACAGCCATGTGGAATGGTTCGCTGGTAATTACCAGGATTACGAAGTGGACCGGAAACGGCGCATGGGCGATGCCGCGGATCAACCGCATCGGATTCGCTTCAAGCCATTGAGGCATTGAGGCAGCAACAAGCTACAAGCTACAAGGAAAACAGGGTTGAGTGCCCAACTTTTCTTGTACCTTGTAGCTTGTTGCTTATAGCTTTCTTCTAATCACCTCCCTCTCACCACAATCCCCGCCGTCACCACCAAACACACCGCACTAACGACAGCGATACACGCCAATATCATCCCCGTGCCATCATAAAAA
>JAYUHG010000117.1:0-2074 GCA_043767195.1 Gammaproteobacteria bacterium
GGCGCCGCATTCGCGGGCACCTGGTTGCTGATGGCGGCGCTGTTCCGTTATTCATCCCTGGCGGCACTGACTGCCGCCGCGCTGACGCCGGTGTATGCATGGTTGCTACTGAAACAGCCGACTTTTGTCGTTGCGCTTGGTGTTCTCGCGGCAACACTGATTTGGCGCCATCGCTCCAATATCAGCAATTTGATCAGCGGCAAAGAAGAAAAGCTTCAGTTGGGGTCCAGATCCGCGGACAGCGCCCAGCGCGGATAGGCGGCAAAACCCAGCGCTGCGCGCTGTCCTTTTTGTAAATGCAGGCACCCCGCCAGCGCAATCATGGCGCCGTTGTCTGTGCAAAATTCCGCGCGCGGATAGTAGACCCGGCCCTGGGTCTCCTGCGCCAGTCGTTGCAAGCGCAATCGCAACTGGCGGTTAGCGCTCACACCCCCCGCCGCCACCAGCCGATTCAATCCCGTTGCTTCCATGGCACGGCGACATTTAATTGCCAACGTCTCCACCACCGCTTCCACAAAAGCATGGGCGATATCCGCCCGGGATTGCTCATCATTACCGTGGTCACGAATGGTATTGAGGGCGAAGGTCTTCAGGCCGCTGAAACTGAAATCCAGCCCTGGGCGATCCGTCATGGGCCGCGGAAACTTGAACCGGCCGGGTTGACCCTTCTCCGCCAGCACGGAAAGGGCCGGCCCCCCCGGATAGCCCAAACCCAGCAGGTTCGCGGTCTTGTCGAAGGCCTCGCCGGCGGCGTCATCCAGACTTTCCCCGAGGATTTCGTACGCCCCGATACCAGCCACACGCACCAACTGGGTGTGCCCGCCGGAAACCAACAGGGCCAGGAAAGGAAACTCGGGTGCTTCGGCCTCCAGCATGGGGGCCAATAAATGGGCCTCCATGTGATGCACCGGTACTGCGGGAATACCCCAGGCAAAAGCCAACGACCGGCCCGTGGCCACCCCCACTAGCAACGCGCCCACCAACCCCGGACCGGCGGTGTAGGCCACACCGTGCAAATCACCGGGCCGGCACTGACTCTGGGCCAGAACCTCCCGGATCAGGGGTAATATCCGCCGTACATGGTCCCGGGACGCCAGTTCCGGCACCACGCCACCAAACTCCCGGTGCATGGCCACCTGGCTGTAAAGGGCGTGGCCCAACAGCCCGGTGTCGCTGTCAAAAATGGCGATCCCGGTCTCATCACAGGAGGTTTCCAGGCCTAGAACCCGCACGGGATCCCGCCAATCCGGGCAAAAATGCCGGGAATCCTTGCAATTGATTCGTTTCCCACTAGAATTCGCGCCTCTTTTGTGTGTACCACCAGGAAAGTGTGACATATGCCGAATGTGAAAGTCCGTGAGAATGAACCATTTGATGTGGCGCTGCGCCGTTTCAAGCGCGCCTGCGAGAAGGCCGGAACCCTGGCCGAGGTTCACCGCCGCGAGTTCTACGAGAAGCCGACCCAGGTAAGAAAGCGCAAGGCGGCGGCGGCAATCAAGCGGAATCAGCGTCGCGTCAGCAAGTCCGGCCCGCGCCCGCGTTGATCCCGTTAGTTTTATCTCCAGCCCAAGTTTCCTCCCGTGTCCGAACTCAAGACCCGCATCATTGATGATGTGAAGCTGGCCATGCGCGCCCAGGATAAGGAACGCCTGGGCACCCTGCGCATGATCACCTCCGCCATCAAACAGCGGGAAGTGGACGAGCGCATCCAACTGGACGACACCCAGGTTCTAGCCGTGCTGGACAAAATGGCCAAACAACACCGCGACTCCATCACCCAGTTTGAATCCGCCGGTCGCCAGGATTTAGTAAAAAAAGAGCAATCCGAACTGGCAGTAGTTCTGAGCTACCTGCCACAACCCCTGTCCGAGCCTGAGGTCGTCGAGCTAATCAAAGCCGCCATAGCCGAAACCGCCGCGGCCTCCGCCAAGGACATGGGTAAAGTTATGGCGATCCTGAAACCCAAGGTTCAGGGGCGCTTTGATATGGGGAAAGTCGGCGGGATGGTTAAGATGCAGCTACAAGGAAACACCTAACGGGAGGCGTTTTTGCCGGTATTCCTACCTAGTCGCTG
>JAYUHG010000118.1:0-2071 GCA_043767195.1 Gammaproteobacteria bacterium
CTGCTGGCGGAACTCATCAAGCTGCGCGAAGACGGTAAGTGCGAAGAAATCGCTGGCAGTTGGCGCGTCACATAATGCGCTCGTCTATCTGCACCTGCGGCTCAATGTTGGAGAAATTGGGGATGTCTCCCAGAATCTCCTTGGCGTGAGGGCCAAAGGCCTTTTCAAACGCCGGCACATCGTCAAAGAACAAATTGGCCATGGTGACGAAGCTCGGCGGATTGCCACCTGGCGCGCCGACACCCTTGAATACGCGCACATCTTTCAACGCCGCGCCCAGCCGTTGCTTGACCATGGGCATATGGGTTTTCAGGTAATAGTCGTAGTTGAAAGTACCGCCGGCCTTATTTGGATACATCACGACAACGCGAATCATGGTCCATTCCCCTCGTTGAAAATTTCTTATTTGACGGTAAATACAAACACCCCATTCCATTCCGGACCGGGTGGATTCTTGCGGAAATAATTCAGCCGTTCCAGATAAATTTCATAGAGCTCACGCTCGCCGTACTGTTGTTGCAACTGTTTGAGCAGGACCTCCGCCTGGTCCCAATTCTGGGCACGATATACCTCCAGCGCCTTGCGATGCTGATTCAATTCCTCCAACTCCTCGGTACTGACTTCGTTTTTCTCCCCCAGCGGCTCATAAATGGCAATGGGCTTGTGTTTGCCCTTGACCTGCACCAAATCCAATTCCCGAAACACATAGTCCGGCAGTGCCTTGACCAGATTCTCACCGACTATCAATTCCACACCGTATTGCTTGGTCAAACCCTCCAACCGCGAACCCAGATTAACCTCATCGCCGATGACGGTATAGGCGGTGCGGAATTTTGAACCCATGTTGCCCACGCTCATGACGCCTGTGTTAAGACCCACGCCAATGGCGAGACGCGGCCAGCCGCGCTTCTCGAATTCATCCTGCAACGCATACATCTTTTCCACCATGGCCAGCCCGGCATGCAACGCGTGGCGCGCATGATCTTCGTCCCGTACCGGCGCGCCCCAGAAGGCCATGATGGCATCGCCCATGTACTTGTCTATGGTGCCCCGGTGTTGGTGAATGACCGCGGTCAGGTGCGACAAAAACTCATTCATCAGTTCCGACAGTTCCTTTGGCGTGAGTCCTTCAGAAAGCGTCGTGAATCCGCGCACATCGGAGAACAACACCGTCATTTCGCGTTCGTCCGCCTCGCGAATGTAAGCGCCGGGGTTCTCACTCATCTCCTCCACCAGCTCCGGCGGGACGTATTGGCCGAACAGATCGGTGATCAGACCTTTGTTGCGGCGCTCGAAGAAAAAGCCGTAGCTCATGTTGATTAAAAACTGAAGCAGAATCAGGGTAACCGTTGCGGCAATGGGAACAACCGTATTCCCCTGCTGCCACACTGCGTAATTGGCGCCCACCGAGGCGGTGAGCAACACCGCCGCCAAAACTATGGACCACAGGGGTGCGAGGAACGGTATCGAAATGATCATGGCGAGACCGACCACCAACATGGTCAGGAATTCTATGCCGCGCACATGATCGGGCCGCTGCCTGATATCACCATCAAGAATTCCGGCGATCATGTTGGCGTGGATCTCCACGCCAGGATATTTATTCTGCACTGGCGTGGCCCGCAGGTCATAAAGCCCGGGCGCCGAAGTTCCCACGAGTACAATGGCGTCCTCAAGAACCTCGGGATCCGCCGTGCCATGCAGGACAGCGGAGGCTGGAACATAAGGGAAACCGCCACGCTCTCCGCGATAAGTCACCAGCGCCTGCGCCTTCCCGTCCACCGGGATGCGCATGCGCCCCAATCGCAATTCCTCCAGTGTGCTGTAATTGCCGGCCACATCCGTGACAAAAACCGGCTCCACACGCTCCGCACCCAAGATACGCCGACCAATGGCCAGTGCCAGGGACTCGTACCATGCGCCCTCAAACTCCAGTAACAAAGGCACTCTGCGAACGATGCCATCCGGATCTACCCAGGGGTTGAAATGTCCACCGCCGGCGGCGCTATTCTGGAGGTCAGGTAAATTCGCGCCATATCCGTCTGCTTTGTGCAGATCCGCGGGTCCGGGT
>JAYUHG010000119.1:0-2067 GCA_043767195.1 Gammaproteobacteria bacterium
ATAGGTTTCGGATATTTGCGGGTAGCGATGCAGGATATAGAGTATTTTTCGCATATGGCGCTCCCTAGGGGACTCGAACCCCTGTTTTCGCCGTGAGAGGGCAACGTCCTGGGCCACTAGACGAAGGGAGCGAAGCGCCGAAAGGCGGGCCGCGATGATACCATAGGCCAAGATCGCGGCAGCGCCGCCATTTCCCGTTCCTGGATACCTTATGTCCGCGGACCCCATCGCCAATGTCAGTTCGCTCAAACCCCAGCCGCGGATTATTCCCCGCGGCGAACACATCATTTCTCGCGCCGCCATCAGCGAGAACGCGCTCAAGGTGTTATACCGCCTGAATAATGCCGGCTACCAATCGTATCTGGTGGGCGGCAGTGTGCGCGATCTGTTGCTGGGGCGTGAACCCAAGGACTTTGACGTAGCCACCAATGCGCATCCGGAGCAGATCCGGGAGTTGTTTCGCAATTGTCATCTCATTGGCCGGCGTTTTCGTCTCGCCCATGTGCGCTTCGGCAACGAGATCATCGAGGTCTCCACTTTTCGCGCCGCCCACCATGTCAGCGATGTGGCCGGGCGCATGGTAGACGGTCGCATCGTGCGCGATAACGTCTACGGCACCATTGATGACGATGTCTGGCGCCGGGATTTCACCGCCAACGCCCTGTACTACAACATTGATGATTTCTCCGTGGTGGATTACGTGGGTGGTCTGGCGGACATCAAGGCCGGTGTCATCCGGCTCATCGGCGAACCCGAATTGCGCTACCGCGAAGACGCGGTGCGGCTGCTGCGCGCGGTGCGCTTCGCGGTGAAACTCGGATTCAATATTCACCCGGATACGGAACGTCCCATCCGGCAACTGGCGCCATTGCTGGAGGATATTCCCTCGGCGCGCCTGTTCGAGGAAGTGCTGAAACTGTTCATGGGCGGCTATGCCATGCAGACTTTTGAGGCATTGCGGCACCACGGGTTATTCGGTGCGTTGTTCCCCGAGACGGAAGCGGTGCTTGGGCGCGAGGAACATGGCTTTCCCCAGACCCTGGCCATTCATGCCCTGGGCGATACCGATCAGCGGCTGGCTGAATCGCGCCCGGTGACGCCGGGATTTTTGTTGGCGGCGTTGCTGTGGTCACCCATGCGCGCCCAGGCCGCGGATCATGTGGCGCGGGGTTTGCCTGAGTACGAAGCGAATGAGCTGGCCGCGGATGCGGTTATTTCGCGCCAGATTGCCCGCACCGCCATTCCGCGTCGCTTCACGCAGATGGCGCGCGAAATCTGGCAATTCCAGCCGCGCCTGTTGCAACGATCCGGCAAGCGTCCGCAACGTCTGATGGCGCATCCGCGCTTTCGCGCCGCCTATGATTTTCTCTTGTTGCGCAATCGCTCGGGTGAGCCGTTGCAGGAGCTATGCGATTGGTGGACCGTGGCGCAGAAGGATGCGCCGCCGGTGGATCCGGATGCTGAATTTGAGGATGATTTGAGCGGAGCGGCGCCGGGTGATACCCCGACGCCGCCTCGCCGCCGTCGCCGCCGTCGTTCCGGTCGCCGCGGCGGCGCCAAGGCGACGTGAGCGTTGCGTTCATCGGCTTGGGAGCGAATCTGGGTGATCCCATCGTCACCGTGGGCAATACCCTGCGCGATTTGGGCCAGATAGAGGGTACCCGGCTGATGCAACATTCGAGTCTGTATGGCAGCAAGGCGCTGGGTCCCGGCAGCCAGCCTGATTATGTGAATGCGGTGGCCCAGGTGCAGACCACACTCTACCCGCACGATTTGCTGGATGTGTTGCTGGCCCTGGAGGCGCGGCACGGACGGGTGCGTGACGGCCAACGCTGGGGACCACGTACGCTGGACCTGGATCTCCTGCTGTACGCGGAACTTCAGCTTAATGATTACCGGCTGACGCTGCCCCATCCCGAGATCAAGCGCCGGAATTTTGTGCTGGTGCCGCTGCTGGAACTGGTTCCGGATGTGCGGATCCCGGGGCAGGGGGCCGCCCGCGCACTGCTGGATCAGATCGGCATTGCCGGTTTGATGCCGCTGGATTTGCCTGCCGACACGGCAGGA
>JAYUHG010000120.1:0-2067 GCA_043767195.1 Gammaproteobacteria bacterium
TCCAGCGCGCGCTTACCCTGTTGATCGGCGCGCAACCACAAGTCTTCCCACTCCATGGCCTGGGCCGGACGCGGCAAGGGCATCACCGTCAGCGCCAAGGCCAACACCAGGCCACGACGAAATCCGAGGGCGGCCAGTGGCAATAGCGCCAACACCAGCCACGGCCCTTGATCGCGCCACACATCCGCTTGCAACTCCGTGGCTTGGGTTTCGGAATTCGACGGGCGCTGATCCAGCAATGCCGTCAAGGCATTGATGTCGGCATCATCGGCGGCAATGCGCTGATAAATGCCAGCGCCAGCCACGGCCAATTGCCGCAGGGGTGTTTCGTCCAAAGCGGCGATTACAATCTCGCCGCTGTCATCTTTCAGAAAGCCCCCCTCAGGCAGAGGTATCGGCGCGCCTGCTTCGGTGCCTACGCCCAGCACCGACACCCGATAGCCTTCAGCACGAAGGGCAGTGGCTGCGCCGATAGCGTCTTCGCCTTCCGTCTCATCGGTTATCAGCAACACATCCCCGCGGGCGAGGCCGGATTGCTTTAACAATTCCCGCGCCCGCGTCAGGGCCGTGGCTGACCGATTCCCCGGTGTGGGCATGATGCCGGGCACCAAAGCCGGCAACTGTGACATTAATGTCGCGGCATCATCGGTGAGCGGCGCGACGGTAAAGGCATCGCCGGCATAAACGATCAGCGCGGTCTGTCCGTCGCGCCGGAGTTTCAGCAGATCCGCAATCTTGAACCGCGCCCGCTCGATACGACTGGGCGCCACATCCGCCACATTCATGGAGCGCGACAAATCCAGCGCAATCACCAGCGCCTGGGTGGAACTGAATACCGGTTGCGGCAAATGGCTCCAGGTGGGGCCGGCCATGGCCAGTGTGATCAACACACCCGCCAATGCCACTGGCCACAGGGATCGGCGTTGCCGCGCGGATTTCTCGCCCATGAGAATGTGGGGCAACAACGCCGCATCGCACACCGCCGCCCAGCCACGACTGGAACTGCGCCGGCGCAGCAGATACCAAAGCAGCAGCGCCAGCGGCGCCAGCAGCGCGAACGCCGCCGGACGCAGAAAATGAAATTGCTGCCAGTCAATCATGCACTGACTCCGCGCACCCGGGCGCCGATGAGAATACTGCTCAACATCAATGCGCCTAATAATGGCCACTGAAACAATGTCGTCCGCGGGCGAAACTGTTTGGCATCGGCGGCGGCGGGTTCCAATTTATCCAGCAAGCGGTAAATCTCCTCCAGTTCCTTGGTGTCGCGGGCGCGGAAATACTTTCCACCGGTTTTTTCAGCGATGCCCCGCAGAGTGTCCTCGTCCAGGTCCGCAGACGGATTCATGCGCCGCAGGCCAAACAGATTGCGCACCAGCATGGCATCGGCGCCCACACCAATGGTGTAAACACGCATGCCTTCCTTGGCGGCCAGCTCCGCGGCCTCCAGTGGCGCCACGGCGCCGGCGGTATTGGCGCCATCGGTGAGCAGGATCAACACCCGGTCGCCGGTCTTCTTCTCGCGCAAGCGCTTCACCGCCAGACCAATGGCATCCCCAATGGCCGTGGCCTTGCCGGCCAGTCCGATCACGGCCTCTTCCAGCAAGGTTCTTACCGTGATCCGATCAAAGGTCAGCGGCACTTGCAGATATGCCTGCTCACCAAACAGGATCAAGCCGATACGATCACCGATGCGGCGCTCAATGAAACTTCCCGCCACCCATTTTGTTGCGGTCAAACGATCCACCTGGCGGCCACGAACTTCAAAATCTTCTTCTTCCATACTGCCGGACAGATCCACCGCCAACAGCAGATCGCGCCCACTCACCGGCAGATCCACCGGCTCACCCAGCCACAGCGGACGCATGGCGGACAGGATCAACGCCAACCATGCCAGCAGTGCCACGCACCATAACAAGCGGCGACCATGACGGGCGCGACCCACGTCCCCCGGTGAAATGGCAAACTCACCCAGACTGGGAACGCGCAAGGCGGCATCCCGGGGCGGCGGCGCGGGGGCGAGTATGCGCCGCAGCAGCCAGGGCAATGGCAATGCCAGCAACAACC
>JAYUHG010000121.1:0-4936 GCA_043767195.1 Gammaproteobacteria bacterium
AAATCCGCGAACCCTCCGCGCCCCGGGTCACAATCAGCGCCTCCACCCGCTCGGCCACCTGCTTCACATTCCAGCCGGTGCGCTCTATAAGCAACTGCCACTCATAATCATTCACCGTGACCCAAGTGGCCTGTTCAATAAAGCGCTTCAGATCACCCCCGTCAAACATGGGCATTCCCTGTCCCGGGTCAAATATAAACGGGATGCCGGCAGCGGCGAACTGCGCCGCATGGTCAATCATCCCCTGCCGGCCATCGGGGGAAATTATGCCGATGCGAATACCCCGATCAACGGGCACTCGGTTCTCATGGGAAACATTCATGGCCCCAGGATGAAACGCCGTGATCTGATTGTCGTCCAGGTCCGTGGTGATGAACGCCTGGGCCGTGTGCTCGGAGTCAATCACCCGCAGAAACTCCTGGTGTACCCCCACCCCCTTCATCCACTCGGAATACACACCGAAGTCGTGCCCAACGGTGCCCATGGGCCAAGCCTGCTCTCCTAACAACGTCAGATTGTAGGCGATGTTGCCGGCGCAGCCGCCAAACTCGCGCCGCATTTCCGGTACCAGGAACGACACATTTAATATATGTATCTGGTCCGGCAGGATGTGGGCCTTGAAACGGTCCTTGAACACCATGATGGTGTCAAAGGCCAGCGACCCGCAGATCAGGGCAGGCATGGGGAACAATCCCGGAGGAATATCAGGCCGCGGCGCCGAGGCCGACGAAGTCGCGCAGGTAGGCGGCCTTGTCAGTCTTTTCCCACGGCACATCCAGGTCAATACGCCCGAAGTGCCCGTAGGCTGCGGTCTGCTTGTAGATGGGCCGCAGCAAATCCAGCATCTCGATAATGCCCTTGGGCCGCAGGTCAAATACCTTGCGCACCGCCGCGGTCAATTTACCCTCGTCCACCTTGCCGGTGCCGAAGGTGTGGACGCTGATGGACGTGGGTTCCGCGATACCGATGGCATAGGACACCTGTATCTCACACCGATCCGCCAGACCCGCCGCAACAATGTTCTTGGCCACATAGCGCGCCGCGTAGGCCGCGGATCTATCCACCTTGGACGGATCCTTGCCGGAAAATGCCCCACCACCATGGCGCGCCATACCGCCATAGGTATCCACGATGATTTTGCGCCCGGTCAGCCCCGCGTCCCCCATGGGGCCGCCGATGACAAACCGGCCTGTGGGATTGATGTAAAACTTGGTGTCCTTGTGGATCCAGTCCGATGGCAACACCTTATTTATGATCTCTTCGCGCACCGCCGCTTGCAGATCTTTTTGTGAGACATCCGGTGAATGCTGGGTGGAGAGCACCACGGCATCAATCTTCCGGGGACGACCCTTTTCATAGCGCAGCGTAACCTGACTCTTGGCATCAGGACGCAGCCATTTCAACGTCCCGGCCTTGCGCACCTCCGACTGCCGTCGCACCAGCCGGTGCGCCAGGGCAATGGGCGCCGGCATCAACTCTTCAGTTTCGTTACAGGCATAGCCGAACATCAATCCCTGATCCCCGGCGCCCTGATCCTTGTTGTCCCCTTCATTCACGCCCATGGCGATGTCCGGCGATTGCTTGCCCAGGGACACCAGTACGCCGCAGGCGTCATCAAAGCCCATGTCGGAGGAGGTATAGCCGATGTCGCGGATAGTTTTGCGCACCAGGCTCTGAATATCCACATAGGCCTCGGTGGTGACCTCGCCCGCCACCACCGCCAGACCCGTGGTCACCAGCGCCTCGCAGGCCACGCGGCTGCGTGGATCCTGCTCCAGCATGGCGTCCAAAATGGCATCGGAGATCTGATCACAGATCTTGTCAGGATGCCCTTCAGACACTGACTCAGAAGTAAAAAGGTAGCTATCGCTCATGTTCCGTTTCCGTAATGGATTCAAGGTTGAAATTGTCGGGCGGAAGGTACCTGCCCACGCCGGCCCAATCAAGAATAATTGCAGACCTACCCGCATTTTAGCGCGAATCATCGCGGATTTGACTGTATCGTTCAGGTCGCGCAACCTTGTGCCCAAGAATCATGCCCATGACCCGCCTGCCCTTTACCCAAACTGATCCACAGGAAGTCACCCGCCAGCTTTACCGGCAGTCGGTTTCCCTGCGCTGCCCCGGCGATCTCCCATCCCTGGTGGATTTTTTCGCGCGCTTTCGCCGCTTTTCATTTTTCAATACCGCGCTTATTCACGCCCAACGTCCCGCCGTCACCCTGCTGGCCTCGGGGGTACAGTGGGGGCGTCTTGAGCATGAAGTGAAGGATGGCGCGCTGCCGGTGATTGTCCTGGCGCCCTTCGGCCCGGTTCAGTTTCTGTTTGATGAAACTGATACCAGAGGCCGTGAGCTTACGGATACCGAGCGCGCCGCGCTGCTGGCTCCCGGTCCGACGCCGCGGGCCAATTGGGATCAGACCGTGGAGGGAGCCAGGGCCCTGGGGGTAATAGTTGAGGCTGGAATAATTCCTGCCACTGGAACCTGGGCGTTACATCAGCATGACGACCAGGGCCGGCCCCGGGGCGAAGGAAAATATATCAGTTGGGAGGTGGTCGTAGATGGCAGCCTGGATACCGACCAGCGCTTTCTGCGCCTGACGCATGAACTGGGACACATTTATTGTGGGCACCTGGGCGGGCATCCGGCGGGTATCTGGCGTCCCCGCCGTGACTTCAGCGCAGCAGAACAACAAGCTGAGGCGGAACTGGTCGCCTGCCTGGTGTGTGCCCGCGCCGGGCGCGCCGGGCCGGCACTTGCCATGCTGCGAAATTTCATGGAAACGAACGGGATCAATTCACTGGATCTGGGCGCCGTAATCAGCGCCGCGGATCTGGTGGATTCCCGTGGCGCGGCGATCAAATCCCGGATCCGGCCACAGAAACCCGGGGCACCATTGCCCGGGCAGATGGGGATATTTCAGTAACCATGCGCACAGCGGCTGGCACCGACCGGGAATTCATGCATGCCGTGCTGGAAGCCTGTGAGGGTGAGATTTCGGGCGCGGTGTTTTTTGACGCGCTGGCTGCCCAGTACAATGATCCGGCAATTTCCGCAAAACTGCGGCAGCTTGCACATCTTGAACGCTGGACCGAAGCGCAACTGTTGCCGCTGATTCTCCGCCTCGACCTCCAGCTTCGGGACCGGGCCACGCTGGCAACCGAAGGCGCCGCACAAGCAGCTCAATGGCAGGGGCTGTCCTGGGAGACGCAGTTGCGCCGGATGTGCGACGAATTCACACCCTACGCTGCGAAATACCGCGAACTGGCCCAGCACACGCCGGCTGAATATACGCTGCCGGTGGCGCGACTGGCCGCCCATGAAGTCGCCCTGATCGAATTTTCGCATCGGGAGTTGGCCGGCCGCGCAGACAGCCTGAAGCCTGTGCAGATGCTAATCGCAGGTCAGGTAGCGTGAGGAGAATCAGGCGCCGCGGCGCCGTGCATCCAGCGCGGCCATCATCGCCGGCAAGACAATCAACGACGAAGCCAACGCGTACCCCAACGCCAAACTGATCAAAATCCCCATGCCACCCATACCCGGGTGCGTGGCTACCGCCAGCACACCAAACGAAGCAATGGAAGCCAGACCGCTCAACAACACCGCCCGGGGCGTACTGCTGTGTAACAGCCGCCCCAAGTCGGGCGTGGTATGACGGCGCACCACCAGATATACCCCATAGGCATTATTGAGTCCGATCAACAATGGCAAGGCGATGATGTTGGCGAAGTTAAAGGGCGTCTTGAAGATGACGGAGGTGGTAACAGTCAGCAACATGGCCAATACCAGCGGCACTGCCACCAGGATCGCATCCAGCACTGACTTCAACACCACGATATGCATGATGATAGTGAGGATCAGCGCCAGCGCCGCCGCCTGAATGCTGGATTGAATTACCGCATCGCTGGCCTCCAGCAACTCAACCGGGGAATCCGTGGCCGCCGGGGCAATTTTCTGCACACCGCGCACAAATTCCTTCAGCGCCTTATTGTCGTTGAGATCGTATTTCGGGAATACCTCGATGCGCGCCCGACCGTCATCGGTTACATAGCGTGCATGCAAATCCGCCGGTAGTGTTCCCAGCGTGACCTCCTCCGCTTCCAAAGCGCGCTCCAGCCGCGCCAGTACATCGTCCATGTCCCCGAGCAAATTGGCGCGCAACGCGGGCACCACTTGCGCCGGCCAACCGGATGACGCGCGTACAGCTTCCAAGGCCATGTGTAATCGTGTGATGCTTGCCGTGACCTCGGGGTCAGTGATGTTCGTTTCTGTCTCTGCCAGTAGCCGGGACAATTCCACCAGTGCCGCGGCTTCTTCTTCGATGGTGGGCGGCGTCGCAGACCGGGGCACTGGCAACACACCGGTCATGGCCAGTCGCATACCATCAATGATCTCCAGTTTGGCGTCCTGATCCTTGGGCACATAACTGGCCAGTGTCATGGCCTTGTCCACGGAGGTCAGTTGCTCCAGTTGCGTCGCCATGGTTCCGGCCCGCTCCAGATCCGGGGCCAATATCTGAATGGTGTAAGGCGTGGTATCCGGGTCATTGGCCAGATCGCGAAAAGTCGCCACTGCTTCCGTGGTGGGATCTTTCAAATTCAGCGGATTGAAATCAAACCAGGTGCGCGGCGCCAGAGCCACACCCACTACCGTGGCAATCAGCGTGACCATCAGGATCGGGCCGCGCTGCCGGCGCACAAACTCACCATCGCCCGGGCGCGGCGGATGGACAATGCGTTTCCCTGGTACCGGCAACAAACTCAGAAATGCCGGCAACAGCGTAAAACTGGTGAACAGCGCCACCACCATACTGAAGGCAGAGATCACCCCCAGCTCCGCCAGCCCACGGTAAGTGGTGGGAACAAACGACAGGAAACTGATGGCCGCGCCCGCGGCGGCCAGTGTCAATGCGCCACCGGCACCAGTGGCTGCGGCG
>JAYUHG010000122.1:0-4927 GCA_043767195.1 Gammaproteobacteria bacterium
GAATGCCGGCATCGTTGACCACGGATTTTTGCACTGGTCCGGTCACCAGGGCGTCGAGATCCCTGGTCATGCAGGATAGCGCCGCCTGTTCCAGGGCATGCAACATGGCTCGGACATTGGCGGTGTCGGGCTGACCGGGCCGCACTGGCGCCGGCAAGGGCACCGGGATGACGATCAATGCGCCAGGGGTGTGTGAATCAGCATCAACGGATCGCGTAATTTCATTTATCCGCAGCGGGATATTCAGCAGACGCGCCCGGCTCTGTAGCAACTCCGGATCACAAAAGGCCACCAGCGTCGCTGGGCAGGGTCGAGCGGCCAGTTGAATCAGCAGATCCGGCCCGATCCCCGCCGGTTCGCCGACGCTGATGCCAATGCGCGGCGTGCTTGAGTCAGCCTTCGAGGCGGTATTCCACATAGGCCTCGTCGCGCAACTGACGCAGCCAGGTGTCGCGGGCCTCTTCCAGTTTGCGCCGGCGAATGGTTTCCCGCGCCTGGGAGCGTTTCATGTCCTCGGTGCCGTCATGCTCTCGGCGTTCCAGCACCTGCAACAGGTGCCAGCCATATTCGGTCTGAATCGGGTGGCTCAGACCGCCGGGTTCCAGCGAATTCATGACTTCTTCAAAGGCGGGCACCAGATCCCCAGGGTTGCTCCAGCCCAGATCACCGCCGTTTGCGGCGCTGACGGTATCAGTGGAATGGGAGCGCGCCAGTTCAGCGAAATCGTCGCCACCCTCCAGGCGGATGCGCAATTGTTCCAGCCGCTGTTTGGCGTCGGCATCGGTGAGGACTTCATTGGTGCGCAGCAGGATATGACGCGCATGGGTTTGGGTGACCATTTGTTTGGCGCTATCACGGACACCGTCCAGCTTCACAATGTGAATACCGCCGGCGCTGCGGATCAGATCACTGACGTCGCCCTGTTTCATGCCGGCAATGACATCGGCGAGCAGTGACGGGACCTGATCCGGCTTGCGCCAGCCCAGGTCGCCGCCGTCCAGGGCCTGCGGGGCGTCGGAGTGGGTGGCCGCCAGTTGCGCGAAATCCGCGCCGGCGCGAAGTTGTTTGAGAATATCCGTGGCCTGGGTTTCGGCTTCCTGCATTTCGCTGGCGGAAGGCGAGTCCGGTAGCGACAGCAGGATATGGCGCAGATGGAACTCGACACCGGCGTTGCCCTGCTGGGTCTGGCCGGAAAGAAAGTTATCCACTTCCCGTTCCGTGACCGTAACTCGATTATCCACCTGGCGCTGTCGCAGACGCGAAGTCAGTATCTCCCCGCGGATGTCTTCGCGGAATTTCTCGTAGTTATAGCCGTCCTCCTCAAGGATGCCCCGGAACTGCTCCAGATTGACCTTGTTCTCCGCGGCAATGTTGCTGATAGTGCGATTCAATGATTCATCATCCACGCGGATGCCGGTTTCTTCAGCCATTTGAATCTGCAGTTTGGTCAGGATCAGCCGATCCAATACCTGGCGCTCAAGCACGGCGGCGGGCGGCATCTCCGTGCCTTGCTCCTGCAACTGTTTCATGACCGTGCGCAGCCGATCCTCAAGCTCGGTGCGCAGAATGACATCGGCGTTGACGATGGCCACTATCTTGTCCAGTTCCTGCGCGTGTGCCAGTGGCGCCGCCAGGCAGCAAAAGTACAGCCCACCCAGGAGCAGTTCAGAGAACCGTTCCTGGGCAAAGTTAAAAGTCAGTCTCATATCCGGGGATTCTCTGGTTCAGGAAGTCCACGGCGTTTCTGCCGATGCCGCCCAGACCTTTAAATTCAATTTGCAGGAAGATGCCGGTGGAATAATCGCCATCCAGGTTGTTGAGAAAACGCCGCGCCACGGCGCGGATTCCGAAGCAGCAGCTTTCATATTCAATGCCGCCGAACAATTCCAGCGACTTGGATTCCGGCACGGCGAAATTCCAGCGCCCGACCAGGGCCAGGTCCTGTCGTAACGGGAAACGAAAGGAAATATCGGTCTGTTCAACATCGGTTATTCTGCGGCGCAGGACACCCGAAGGCGCGCGCCGTACGCGATAGGCGAAATTGAGTATGTGACCGTCATTGGGTAAATATTGTGCCCGCAATACCATCTTGTCGGTAATGTTCTCGTTCGGTTCCCATTGCATCTCGCCCTTCAAATGCCAGTCTTGCATGACCGTAATGCCGAATTCACCCAGGATTGGACCCAGCAGGTCCGACGAGGTTCTGCCATCGGACAGAATTGTGCCATCAGGCAGCAGCCGCTGGCGGATTACGTCTTCGTCACTGAAGAAATATTGCTGCCCAAACCGTACATAGCCCAGGTCGTCGCCGGTATTGCGATTGACGATTCTGCTGGTCACGCCGATTGAAAGCTGATTGGCGTCGCCAATGCGGTCAATGCTGGAAAATCTGTTTTCCCGGAACATGGTGGAATAGCTGGTGCCGAATATGCTGGTATCAAATACCGGCAGATCGCTCTGCTCAGTGTCGGGTATGTACAGGTAGTACAGATGCGGATCCAGTGTTTGCACATAATCCTGCCCGGAAAAATCAAATTCGCGCTCAAGAAACACGCCGGCGGCAAGGCTTGCCACGGGCAATATGCGGCTGGGACTGGACGAATAAGGCCCGGAGTCGCTTAAGTCGTATTGTGTCAGGTGCGCCCCGAGCTTGGGATTGACAAAGGTGGACCGGGTTTGCATCGGGTAGCTGATGGATGGAGCGATGTTCAGGCGGCTGCCGTTCACTTCATTCAGAAAAATATCACTATCCCGGTTGAAATAGGAGTATTCGCCGATAACGTTGGCATTGAGCGTGTTCCGCCCGCGCAGGGGGGCAACGGTAAAACGAATGCTTGGCAGTCGTTGATAGGGCTCAGATGCGGGGTCCACGCTGTCATCCGTGATTTGGAAATCCTGGAATCGCGTACCCAGACTCCACCAGCCGCCCAGATAGGAAAAGTCGGCGCGCCGCTCCAGAAAGCGGGTGGCCGTGGTGCGTAACTGGCTGCCGAAATCCTCAAGATACTGATCATCCGAAACACGGTTGTAGGTCAGGAACATGCGCGCGCTGCGGCCAAACGTCTGGGTGTGAGTGAATGCCAGCAGGTTGCGGTCCTTATTGTCGTACTTGTCGTCATTGGGCAGGTATTCGGCATTGACTGTGCCGCCGCCCTCGCCGAGCAGATAGCGAAACTCGCCCATGCCCATGACGCCGCTGTCCGTAAGCCAGCGCGGCGTGAACGTGGCATCCATCTCCGGCGCTATGTTCCAGTAATAAGGTGTCAGTATCTCGAGGCCGTGGTTATTCGTGCTGCCCACGCCGGGGGAAAGGAATCCAGTCTTGCGCTTGTCACTCAGAGGAAAACTCAGATAGGGGAAGTACATCACCGGGATGTCCTTGATGCGCAGCACGACGTTGCGTGCGTCGCCGCGGTCGCTTTCGTGATTCAGATTGATGCTGGACGCCGAGATGCGCCAGGCATTGCTGCGCAGATCCACGCCGGGAGCTTCGTCGTCGCAAGTGGTGTATGAGACACGCTTACCCTTGGTACGGGTCCCCGCATCAATAAACAGTTCATTGGCGGTGCCGTGTCCCCGGCCCCCAATCAACTGATATGTGGCTGATTGCATGGTGCCGGTGCCATCTTCAAATTCCAGGTGCGCCGTTTCGCCGCGCATGTATAGCGCGTTATCCCAGTAACTCACATTCCCGTTCAGATCGGCGTTGTCCGAATTTTTGTCGTAATCCACCTGGTCAGCGGTAACCTGTTGCTGATCACGGGTTATCTGCACATTGCCATTCAAATGTGAAATTCCCTGATCAGTAAGATTGACCCGGTCAGCCAGCACATGGATGTCGCCGGGCGCCAGTTCCTCCTCCACTATGGGGCGCACGGGAATGTCCGGTGGCGCGGGGCAGAATGGCCATTCGCCGGCGCCGGGCGTGGTATCCGCGTCCGCAACAGCTAGCGGCGCCGTGGCCGACAGGCAAATCAGCAGCAGGCAGGATCGAAGTTCTTGAGTCATGGAAGGGTGGATTCTATACCCGGTTCTAATGTCCGGCGCGGGTAAGATTGCACACACCGGGTGGCGATTCAAATGCCAAGTTCCCGGTTTTTCTGTTGACGTGGCCAGGGCTGCGTGCTTGTAACGCCAGAAGGTCAGTCCTTGGGTAAGGCCAGGCGGGGTTCCTTGGGGTCGGGCCGATACAGCGTCACCACGTTGCCGATGCGCTGGATCTGCTCGGCCTTCAGCGCGTCAACCAATTCGGACACCAGGGTATTGCGCTTTTCACGGTCGCCTACACGCACACTGACCTTGATTAATTCATGGGCGCCAAGGGCCGTTTCCAGCTCTCGCTGCACACCCTCAGTGACACCATGCTGGCCAATCCAGACCACCGGCTTGCGGGTATGGGCCAGTCCGCGCAAGTGGCGTTTCTGTGTTTGGGAAAGGGCCATGGGTGCGCTTCCTCAGCGGTAAAATGACTCAGTGTCCGAGCCATACCGGGCCAGGATTGCATGGATGGCCCGGATTACACCACGGGGGGTGATGGTGGCGCCAGTGATGCCGTCAAATTGCCCGCCATCCGGCTTCACGGCCCAGGTGTCCCGTCCGACTGTCCGCCGGGAAATGACAGCGGTAAGGAATGACAATTTTCAAAAAATTCCCTGTCGTTAACGTCTCTGGCGGTCAAGAGATCGCTCCGGGACTTCGAATTGGGCGAAATTGTCTACTTTCCCACCACGTATATAAGCGATTGGTGTGTCAAAGGCATACGCCCCCGGCGGATAACGGGTCCGGAAGTGCAAGCCTCTGCATTGGCCTGAATTATCGTAGTCACACCGAAGGCCAGTAATCACCGACCAGCAGATCGTCGCAAGCGTCGAACCAAAGTGGCTGGCGGCAGTGGGATGTTTGCAGGTCGGTCCCGCTCCAGATCTCC
>JAYUHG010000123.1:0-4923 GCA_043767195.1 Gammaproteobacteria bacterium
AAGTGGCCTACAACGCACAGATTGCCGTGGATGAGCAGCATAAGCTCATCGTCCACGCTGAGGTCAGCAACGACGGCAATGACCACCGGCAGTTGCAACCGATGGCGACAGCGACGCAAGCGGCATTAGACACCGACACCCTCACCGTGGTTGCCGATACGGGTTATGCCAACGGGGAGCAGGCCCGGGCCTGTGTCCAGGCCGGGGTCACGCCCATCGTGCCGCGACCGGAGATGGTGAATCCGAAGTCTGCGAAGGCCTACACCCGTGAGCAGTTCAGCTATGATGCCGACACGGACAGCTACCGCTGTCCCGCGGGTCAGACGCTGATCTGTCGGCGCACCTCCCAGACGCTGCGGAACCAGCAGTACTGGACCCACGCCTGCGCCGGTTGTGCTTTGAAGGCACAGTGTACGCGTAGCCAGCAGCGGGTGATTGTGCGCTCGTTCTTTGAAGCCGACATGGAAGCGATGCACCAGCGCGCCTGCAGCGACCGGTACTGGATGCGCCAGCGACGCTGCCTGGCCGAGCACCCGTTCGGGACCATGAAGTGGATGATGGGCATGCCCCGGTTTCTGACGCGCGGATTGACGAAGGTTCGTGCGGAGTTCTCTTTGAGTGTGTTGGTTTACAACCTCAAGCGGGTGATGGCCATCCTCGGGGTTGAGGTTCTGCTGCAGCACTTGCGTACAGGCATCGCTCCACAACCGCTGCGCGCGGGATAAGACCGGGCCTTTATGACCAAATTGAGCCGCCGCTGCCATCCTTGGGGCTATTGGACCGCGCTTGCCTTCAGGTATCTCGCGTCTCTCTCTTCAGCGTCAATTTACCCATTACGAAGCGCATTCCCTGCAATTGCGCCGACCAGTGAAGTTTCCACACGGCCTGGAAAGCCGGAATCCAGTAAATTAATACTAGACCCCGGCCCCCGTGTCGCAGCACGGGGCAGGCTTCGCCGGGGTGATGGAGACTGAGCGACACATGACCTACTGGAAAAATACCGACCTCGCCTTTACCCGTGATGATCTGCGCGGTAGTGGCGATGAGCCCACCTACAGCGGCGCGCCGAGTTTCATGCGCCGGCGCTTCAGTCGCGATCTCACAGGTGTGGATGTGGCAGTCATTGGTGTGCCATTCGATCTCGGCACCAGCAATCGTCCCGGCGCCCGCTTTGGGCCACGGGCAATGCGTGCCGCTTCAGTGCAATTGGCCTGGGGCCGTCAGGATGGCTGGGACTTTGACGTGTTTGATCGCCTGACAGTGGTGGATTACGGCGACTGCGGTTTTGATTTTGGTCGCCCGGAGCTGGCGCCGGATGCGATCCAGGAACAGGTGGGCGCAGTCATTCAAAAGGGCGTCGCGGTGTTGTCCCTGGGCGGCGATCACTTCATCAGCTATCCGGTGCTGAAAGCCACGGCGGCGCGTCATGGCCCGTTGTCGTTGATTCATTTTGATGCCCACTCCGATACCTGGAAGGCAGACTCGGCGCGGCGCGATCATGGTTCCATGTTCTATCACGCCGCCCAGGAAGGCATCGTTGTTCCGGAACATTCAGTCCAGATCGGCCTGCGCACACCCAATGATGACACCTGGGGTTTCCAGCAACTGAAGGCACCGTGGGTGCATGAGTATGGTGTCAACGCCACGGTGAAACGTATCCGCGAGGTTGTGGGTATGCGACCTTGCTATCTCACTTTCGATATTGATTGTCTGGATCCGGCCTTCGCCCCGGGCACCGGCACACCGGTGATCGGCGGCCTGTCCAGCCACACGGCGCAGCAGATCCTGCGTGGGTTGTCCGGTTTGAATCTGGTGGGCATGGATGTGGTGGAAGTGGCGCCTACCTACGATGTCGCCGAGATCACCGCTTTGGCCGGTGCGACGCTGGCTGTGGAGATGTTGTATCTGTATGCCACTCGGATGTAATTTGTTTTACTACTGCCCGGCTGTATGACACGTCTTTCGGAGTACACACCATGAAAGGCCTGATGATGGACATGCCGCTGACCGTGACCGCCATCATGCGGCACACGGAGCGCGCCTCTCTGAATGAGGAGATTGTCTCCGTCACCCAGGACAATCCGCGTCATCGTTGCACCTATGCCCAGACATTCCGCCGCGCCCGGCAATTGGCCCATGCCCTGACCGCGTTCGGTATCCGCGCGGCTGATCGGGTCGGCACTTTGGCCTGGAACGATTACCGGCATGTGGAGTTGTACTACGCCATCTCCGGCATGGGCGCCATCACCCACACCATCAACCCGCGCCTGTTCCCGGAGCAGATCGCCTGGATCATCAACCATGCCCGGGATCGAATTCTGTTCGTGGATCCCCTGGTGTTGCCGGTGGTGGATAAAATTCGCGCGCAACTGCCCCATGTGGAAGCGCTGGTGGTGTTGACGGACGCGGAGCACATGCCCGCGGCGAGCAATGCGCTGTGTTATGAAACCTTCATAGCCGGACAGCCGGATACATTTCACTGGCCGGATCTGGATGAACAGTCCGCCTGTAATCTTTGTTACACCTCCGGCACCACCGGCGATCCCAAAGGCGTGTTGTATTCCCATCGCTCACAGGTATTGCACTCCTTGTTTTCCAGTAGCGTAGACGCGCTGGCGCTGTCCGCCCGGGATGTGATCATGCCCGTAGTACCCATGTTTCATGTCAATGCCTGGGGGCTGTGTTATTCGGCGCCCATGGTCGGTGCTAAACTGGTGCTGCCCGGTCCAAAAATGGGAGATGGTGAGACATTGCAGAATCTGATTGAAACCGAGGGTGTGACCTTCTCCGCCGGTGTACCCACGGTGTGGCTGGCGTTGTTGGACTACCTGCGGCGCAGCGGCAAACGGGTTGATTCTTTACAGCGCCTGGTCATCGGTGGCTCCGCCTGTCCCTGGTCCATCATGGAAGAATTTGAGCAAAGTTATAACGTGCATGTGCATCACGCCTGGGGCATGACCGAGATGAGCCCGCTGGGCACGGTCAATCACCCCATTCGCGGCACGGATGAGTTGCCAGCCAGCGAAAAACACGCGCGGCGCATGAAGCAGGGGCGTGCCCTGTTTGGTGTGGAAATGAAAGTGGTGAATGAGGAAGACATTGAGTTGCCCTGTGATGGCAAGTCCGCCGGCGTACTCAAGGTCAGTGGCCCGACGGTGTGCGCGCAATACTTCCAGGAACCGGGCCCCGGTCCGGCGCACAGTGAGCCGGGCTGGTTCGCCACCGGCGATGTGGCGAACATTGACGCCGATGGTTACTTGCAGATCACGGATCGCTCCAAGGACGTGATCAAATCCGGCGGCGAGTGGATATCCTCCATTGATCTGGAAAATGCCGCCGTGGGCCACCCGGCGGTGGCCGAGGCCGCTGTGATTGCCGTGCCACATCCCAAGTGGGCCGAGCGACCCTTGTTGGTTTTGGTGTTACGCGAAGGCAAGACAGTTACTCGCGATGAGATGCTGGAGTTTCTAAAGCCGCGGGTGGCGAAGTGGTGGCTGCCCGATGACGTAGTGTGTGTCGCGGAGATCCCACACACGGCTACCGGCAAGATCCTGAAGACGGAATTGCGTAAACGATTTACGGACTATAAGTTGCCAGATTCAAGTTCTCTGACCCCTTGAATCTCTAATTCAAAAAGCTGCGCAACTGCTCGGCCATGCCCTGGCAGGCATTGGACTGCACCCGCGCCAGCAGCGGCACCGGGATGAAGATGGCGGGCATGAATGACGTGCCCTGTGTTTCAGTGTTGATCTTGCCGGACAGCGACAATTCCTTGAAGTCCCAGATGCTGGCCTCGTAATTGGCCTCATCATCCCAGGTGGCAAAGCCGAAGCAGCCGCCGCCACCCGGGCCGATGGCGCAGGAGATGGAGCCTTTTTTATCCACAGTCTCCGTATAGCCGTCAATCCAGACGAAATAGCGCACTTGAAACTCGCTGAACTTTTGCGCGATCTCCGGGATCTGCACCAGCTTTTCCAGATTTTTCACATCGGTGGGCGCGGTGCTGGTTTCGAAGTAGGGATACATGGAGTCCACGAAAGCCTTTTCCGGGACCACATTGATGGGGTTGCCACCCTTGGCGAGATTGTCGCCAACACAGCGGATAAAATCTTCCTCGGTCTCATGTTCGCTGTTGCTGCGCCGGCCCAGCACGACGATGGATTCCCCGGCCACGATTTGGGTTTCCGTGACGCGGTGTTCATCTATCACCGTGGTGCTCTTGCAGCCGGCGAGCAGCGCCAGTAGACCAAAGCAAAACACACGGCAGATTCCGGCTTCGTCGGGGCGACGAATGAGCTGGGCTCCGCCCCGGTTCTCACCGGATTGACGCGCCGGGGTCACGGCGCCGGAATCACGAACCTGATTCGCTCCTGACGTGTCCAGGCCTTGCCTAGCAAGCATCCCCATAGCGTTTGCAGTCCTTGGTTTTCTGGGACAGCCAGCGGCGGACCTCCGGTACCTGCTCGAAGCCCAGCGCCAGTTTCGCGCCGGCGTCGCGCATGGCCAGATTGATGGCGGTGGAGATTCCATCATCCTTGCTCTTCAGCATGGCGGTCTCGGCTTTGCCGTACCCGGTCACCGGCCACTCGGCCACCAACTGTCCGTCACCGTCATAGAGTTGCATCTGGTATTTGATCCAGGCCTCATAGATTTCGGTCTTGGTTTCCGTGGGCAGCGCGAATTGCATCTCCGCCACGCGCGGGGCGAAAACACCCGCCACGCCTGATATGCCAGTGGTGGCGGCGGCGGGAGTCACGGCTTGGAACATGGAAGGCAGGATGCGATCAAACAGCGCGATCTGGGAATCGCCGCTTTCAATCTTCCAGTCCGGGCGATCCTCGGAGTTTTCCGTGTAGGCATAGGTGCGCAGCGCCGGGTCGTAAAACACGCCCAGGGTGAGCGCGATCTTGCTGACCGTGGGCA
>JAYUHG010000124.1:0-4921 GCA_043767195.1 Gammaproteobacteria bacterium
GGCCAGATGGGTGCCGACCAGATCATTTTGATTGCCGAGTCCCGTCACATGCCAGGACGAGGTGGAGTTCAATAACAGGCGGATGTTTTCCATCACCGATGCGGCGACGACAATCACCTTGGCCGGCTGAAGGTAGCGCTTGCCGCCACTGAAGTACTCCACGCCCCCGACGCGCTCCGCGTTCGCGGCCTCAATCCGTGTCACATAACAATCGCTGCAAAACTCCGCCCCTGCGGCCCTGGCCCGGGGTATATAAATAATGAGTGGATTCGCCAGGGCGCCGGTGGGGCAACCGGCGTCGCACCAGGCGTCATAGATGCAGGGTGGTCGTCCGTTGTAGGGAATGGAATTGATGATCGCCGGCAGGGGCGCGGTGATCTTGCCCATTTTCGTGAAACCCCGATCCAGCAACTCCGCCTGACGGAATTGCTTCAGGGGCGGCATGGGATAGGGATCTCCCGGCGGGCGCCAGGGCTCCGCGGCGGCATCGCCGGAGATGCCGATTTCCTTTTGCAATTCGTCGTAGTGCGGGCGCAGTTCCGCGTAATCCAGGGGCCAATCAATGCCCTGCCCGTGAAGGGACCTGGGCTTGAACACATCCTCGGCGAATCGCATCCAGGTGCCGTAGTGATGCAACGCCGCGCCGCCGATGCCGGAGCCGGTGGCAATATTGTGATTCAGCCGATCCGCGCCACCGGCCAGGATGGGGGCCAGTCCCCACTTCAGCCTGCGCGCCCAGATCTGAGAGCTGACCAGGTCCTGCAATTGGCGTGGCGCGCCTGCTTCCAGCACCAACACGCGTTTGCCGGCTTCTGCCAGCTCCGCGGCGAACACGCCACCGGCGGCGCCGGCGCCGATGATCAGCACATCCACCGGATCGGTATTCAGATCAGGTTTCCTTCAAGCGCGGCATCAACTCCACCAGATTGCAGGGTCGTGTGCGGAAATCCAGTTGCGCGGAGATGATCTTGTCCCAGGCCGTGGCGCAGGCGCCGGATGAACCGGGCAGTACAAAGACATAAGTACCGTTGGCGACCCCGGCGATGGCGCGGGATTGCAGACTGCTGGTGCCGATGTCTTGGAATGAGATCATGCGGAACATTTCTCCGAATCCGCCAATCTCCTTTTCCAGCAACACCGACACCGCCTCCGGGGTGCCATCGCGCCCGGTGACACCGGTGCCGCCGGTGCTGATGACCACATCCACCTGGGCCTCCGCCACCCACACCGACACCGCGGCCCGGATCTGGAAGATGTCATCGGGCACAATGCGTTTCTCATGCAGCCGGTGCCCGGCGGCAGACAGGCGCTCCACCAGCAACTTGCCGGATTTGTCGGTCTTCTCCGTGCGACTGTCGGACACAATCAGCACGGCAATGTTGAGCGGCTTGAACGGACGGGGGTTTTCGGTCACAGAATCTCTCCGGGTCGGTTACACATTATTATGCGGTAATTCCACCAGCGAGCACAGGAAACCCGGTTTGAACAAGAAAGGAACCAACCTGCCCACCAGTATGCGCCTGGATAAATGGCTCTGGTGCGCGCGCTTCTGCAAGACCCGGAGCGATGCAGCGGAGGCACTGCGTTCCGGGAAGGTGCAAATTGCAGGCCAACGGGTGAAACCCTCGAAACTCGCGACCATGGGCATGGTCGTGCAGATTCGCAGTGGTGCCAGCACCCGTGAGATCACCATTCGCGCGCTGTCTTCGCGAAGATTGTCCGCGGCTGAATCATCCACGCTGTATCAGGAAAGCGCGGAGAGCATCGTCCAACGCGAGGCGCTCGCCGCGCGGATGAAACTTGATCGCGAGCTGCATCCCCGCCCCCGCGGACGGCCTACCAAGCGCGAAAGACACCGAATCATCCAGTTCCGGCAACGCCTGCCTGAATAATCCTGATTATCCCTGTACACGGCAAGCGATTGAATCAGCGAACATATTGAAATCTCGAAACCCGGCACGCGCATATTCACCGGCTTTTTCACGTGCCCATTCCAGGGTATTGATTCCAATGCCCGTCCGGCGCATCCTGCTATCCCCATGTATATAACATTAATCCGCAGCCTTTCCGTTCAGTGACCTGTTATATCGCAACGGTCGGATATGGATAATCTTATAAAAGCTTTGGAGTCTTCTGTCGCGAGTACAAATTGGTACGGTTCGCTCTTTGTCGCACTGTCCGTACCGGATATTTGCGGCTATCTCGAGTTCCCAACCGAGCGCAGTCAAGCCAGATATGAACGATGGTTCGAAAAATATATGTTGCCAAAATACTCCGCACGTATAGGCCCGGAAAGAACGCCGCACACTTTTCTGTCGCCATCAGATTGTTATGCTCTTCGTTGCGCGCTACTCCACGAGGGACGAGAAGAAATCACCGAGCAACGCGCCAGAGAAGCATTGGATCGATTCCACTTTATTGAACCACCTCCAAGTGGTCAGATTCACTGCAATCAAATAAACAATGTCCTGCAATTGCAGGTCGATATCTTTTGCAACGATATCCTTGGTGGGCTTCGAAAGTGGTTTCAAGACGTCCAAAATGCCCCGGATGTTCTGAAACGCATTGGTAGTGTTCTGAAGGTTTATCCCTTCAATAGAATACCAGGAATGTTCATCGGGAAATGAACTGCGATATAACTTCGTGTTCGAGGCGGACGCGGTGAGACAACGGTGGCCTTCGGGTTCTGTTCGTACCCCGCGCCGCTCAACACGGCGTTATGCGTCAAATCACGTGGTACCACACCAACCTTGATCGTCATCTATAATATGGCTTTATGAGCACTTACAAACTTCCAGTTCCGCCTGAATTCGACGCCGTTTCGAGCGAGCTGCGAATTGCTTTTGTCCAGGAGTTATGGGACCGAATAGCCCAAGAGCCCGACAAGATCCCGTTACCGGAACATCACAAGCGGATACTTGATGAGAGACTGGATGCGTATCGAGCCAATCCACAGCAGGGACGCCCGTGGAGCGAAGTTCGCGATCAATTACTCGCCCAGCTCCGCAGTACTTGAACCGGGTACGCGTTCAGCCACAGGCCCTTGCAGACGCTGACGCAGCGTCAGCATGGTATGAAAAGCAACGCCAGGGCCTAGGAGTCGAATTCGTACTGGAACTCGATGCAACAATAGAGAGAGCGACTGAATCTCCAGCTGCATATGCTCGGCAGTATCGAGAATTACGTCGCATCTTATTGCGTAGATTTCCATACGCAGTCTACTTCGTGTTCGAAGGCGACGTCGTAGAAATTTTCGCGGTATTACACCAGCATCGAGATTTATCGTCATGGAAATCAAGGTTACCGTAATGCCGCATAACAATCGCTTCCAAGCCGACGCTCGTACCTAGCGCGGTTGAAGCGAGCCGTTCTGTGCTTTTGCAGAACATCATTGAAAATGGCAGTGCATCCCTGCACTGCGGAAGCTCTGATGTTAATCAGAGCTTCCCTAGAAGCAGACGGCAATTCGGGTCGTCCGGCTGAAGAGGCAATTGCGGAGATCCGCAATAGGCTATGAAGCGTCTCGTCCGACTCAGGGAAGAGGCGGATCGGGACTTGTCGGGGGCCGTTTCCTGGTATGAGCGACAACGCACCGGGCTGGGGCAGGAGTTTCTGGATAAAGAGCCGTTGCGGCAATGATGAAAATGAAAAAGCTCAATATTTCGCTGCTGGAAACCGCGTACGAAAAAGCCTAATCCCTCCCCATCGTCAATCGTTCCCCGGTGAATCGCGCGTCAGCAGGACGGTAATGCTGGCCACATGCCGCAGGATCAGCATTAACAGTGGCTCCGCCCCGCCCCAATCGCGATAGCGCGATGGGCGCACGCGGAAATACGACAGCAGCTTGGCGATGTAATAGTCCTTGGTAAAGGTAAACGCTATGCGCAGGCCAGCGGCGCGCGCCGCCCGTTTCAATCCCCCCACGTTGATGTAGTTGGTATTCTTTTCCAACACCACCGAGTATTGCCGGGCGAACTCCGCTTTCGAGTTCCACTTGCGCCGGGTCTGATCTGCCCGGTAGGTATTATCGAACCCCAATGCGGCAAACAGATGCATGGCGCGGCGGCGCCAGGGGTCGCGCAGCCAATGCACAATGGGCATCCGGGCATGTCCCTCCCAGGTGGCTTCGGTGACCGGGAACAGATGCACACTCACTCCACCTGGCTGCAGGCACCGGCGCAATTGCTCCATGAAGAAACCATGATCGCGCACATGCTCCAGCACCTGGTTTGTGGTGATGAAATCAAAAAAAGACTCCGCGAATGGCCAGTGGGCATCGGGCTTGATCAGAACCAGCTGCTGCTCCCAGTCCACGCCGGGTTGGCGTTCCTTCAGTCGCGGCCGGCCCTGCTTTTCAAACATCCGCCAGCCATCCACGTCCAGCCCGTAACACTCAAAAGTCAAATCCGGGCGCAGGTGCGGCAAAACGTCCAATAAATAGCAAAGGAAGCGCCCGTCCCCGACGCCCACATCCAGAAAGCGAACGGGTTCGCCGCCGGCCGGTCGCAGCGCCAGCAACGTGTTCAGCACCGCCACCAGATGCTGATGGGTGACGGAGCCCGCCACCGGCAGCTCGGTCATGGCGCAATGCCCCTGCCCCATTCACCGCTGAACGCCACCTCCCCCGGCGGGCGTCTTTGCCGGGCAGCGAATTCCCGTTCACGCACGTCCGGCGGGATGTCCGCTTCCGCAAGCTGATAGCCCACCGCAATCATGGCCATGGGAGTGAACCGTTCCGGGATGGAGAATTCCTGTTGCGCCTTGCCGGCGTCAAAACCTCCCATCTGATGGGTCATCAGCCCCAGGACCGTGGCCTGCACACACAGGCTCATGCTCGCCGCGCCGGCATCGTATTCACCCCAGCGGTTGATCTGGTCATTGTGATTGAATCTTTTGTCCGCCGCGGCCAGCATCAATACCG
>JAYUHG010000125.1:0-2058 GCA_043767195.1 Gammaproteobacteria bacterium
GCATCCTTGCGCTGGGTATATAGGACGCGTCCGCTTTGTTCACTGCCGTAAAATTTTCCACCCTGAATTCGGTCGGGACTGAACTCGGCGTGGGCGGAAGCATCAAGCAAATAACTTTCCGCGTAGGCCCAAGGCCGGGCCATGATCGAAAGCAATGCCACCAGGATGGCCACGGGCACCCCCAGTAACACCATGGAGCGAATCACCGTGCCGGAGCCAATGCCTGCCGCGTTCAGCGCCACCATTTCCTGATCCCGGTGCATACGACCCAAACCCATGATGGCGGAGAAGTACAACGCCACCGGCACCAACACTTCGGTGGCAATCAACAATTTCAGCAACACCAGGCGCAACATTAACCCCAGCCCCAGAGTTTCTGTAACCGCGGCCGCCAGATACCGGGCCACGGTAAAGCACCCAAACAATGCCAGCAAAATACCCAGCACCGCCAGGAACGGCTTCAACACTTCGGCTACGATGTATCGCTCAATGCGCATGATTGAAATTCGCTCGTTTCAGGTCCCAACGGCGCCGACCACGGCCCCGCAAGTGGATGGTAATATAGTGCAATGCCAACCCGGCGCAGAAGAAAACCGCCCCCTTGCGCCGTCGTCCTCAGCGCCGGACAAGGCCGGCGCTTGCTCCCGCTCACCGCGGATCGGCCCAAATGCCTGATACGCATCGGTGACCGTTCCCTGCTGGAGTGGCAGGTGGATGCGTTACTCAAGGCCGGCGTCAAAGAAGTGGTTGTAGTGTCCGGCTATCGCACCGATCTGGTGGAAAGCGTGGTGAAAAAACGCTACCTCCGGCGCCGGGTGCGGGTGGAATTCAATCCCTTCTTCGATATCTCCGACAATCTGGCCAGTTGCTGGATCGCCCGTGGTGTGATGGAGGAGGATTTCCTGCTCCTGAATGGTGACATTATTTTCGAGGCCGAGGTGTTGGAGCGGGTACTGGCATCAGAATCGGCGCCGATTACCCTCACGGTAAATCTGAAGGACGAATACGACGACGATGACATGAAGGTCAAAACCAGCCGCGGTCTGGTGCGTCGAGTAAGCAAGACCCTGGCGCCCCAGCAAACCGACTGCGAGTCCATCGGCATGTTGTACTTTCGTGGCAAGGGACCGGCGCTATTTCGCGCCGCCGTGGACAAGGCCATGCGCCATCCCACCAGTTTGAAACTCTGGTATCTGTCCATTATTGATGCCCTGGCGGCGGAAGGCGTGGTAAAGCCCTGTGTAGTTACCGGTTTGAAGTGGGCGGAGTTGGACTTCCCCGGCGATCTGGAGGCCGCGCAGGCGGTGCAGTGGGAAGTGAAACGTAAAACGTGAAGCGTGGCCCTCTAAACGCTTCACGCTTCACGCTTCACGTTTGACTCCCTAAGCGCCAATATAGCCTCCACCCGCCGCAAATCCTCCGGCGTATCCACATCCACACTCGCCTCCGGATCATGCAAAATCACCGGCGCAATGCTCGCTCCCAATCGTAACGAAGCACGAGCCAGCGCATCATCCAGAGTCAACCTGCCAAGTACATAGCGCGCGGCGCCACTGAGTCCGAGGATCCCCGCCACCAACCGCGCCGGATGCTTGCGTTGTTGTTCCACATTCACCCAGAAATCAATGACGCGGGCGCCCGTGGAAGTCAGCACGGCGAACAGGTTGCAGGTACAGTAACTCTGATCCTGAAATCGCAGCACGGTTCGGCGCACACCGGGGAATGCCGCCTGCACGCGGGCAAAGGGGGTCAAGCCCACGACAATGTCGGCGCCGGTGCCGCGACTCGCGGCCAGGAATTCCCTGACCAGATCGGAGCGCAGCAGGGCATGGTCCGCGGTGGTAAGCAGCACGGGTATATCCAGACCCACTGCCTGCAACCCCATGGCCGCGCTGCGGCTGGGGGATGATCCCGGTTCCAGGCGCTTAACCCGTTCCCGTTGCAAACCGGTTGTCAATTGCGCACTGCCCGCCAAGGCCGCAGTGGTCGGACCCACCACTACGATTTGATCCAAAAAGGAGATTGGCGCCAAAGCATCCAGAACCCGCAGCAACATGG
>JAYUHG010000126.1:0-4900 GCA_043767195.1 Gammaproteobacteria bacterium
CACAGATGCCCAGTGGTTGGCATTTCTCGATGACGATGAGCAACCGGCACCGGACTGGCTGCTTGCGCACCTGCACGGGCTATCCGCCTGTGGGGCGGACGTTTCCGCCGGGCCGGTGATCCAGTATCTTGATAATGAGAGTCCGGTAACGCCGCAAATATCGGACAATGTGTCAGCGCCGCAGATACCGCGCTTTGTTGCCTGCAACAATGTGATGTTCCGGCGCAAACTTATTTCAGAACAGGGTCTGCGCTTTGATCCGCTGTTCAACTTTACCGGCGGTGAAGACTTTGATTTCTTCGAGTCCTCTCGTCGTTGCGGCAATCGTCACATCTGGACCGGCGCAGCAATGGTCTATGAAACAGTTACGCCGGAGCGCGCCACCTTTGGTTATCTTTTCCATCGCCACTGGACCGGCGCTATGACCCGCGTCATGCAGCAGCGAAAATGGCGTGGCACAACAATGCTCTGGCCGCGCTTTTTGCTGAAGTCATTGGGCAAGTTTCTGAGCGGAACAGTGTGCCTGCCGCTGGTTCTATTACCACCCCATCGCCGCGCCCTGGAAGATTGCGTCAAACGCTATGCCAGCGCCTGGGGTTATGTCTGTGGCCTGTTGAATCTTTCCCGCGAGCGCTATCGTTGACGGGAATCCCATGAGTGCAAATCAATTCGCACTGTATCCGCGCGCCTGGTTGCCATGGCTGAATGAAACTGTGCCTTGGCTATTGCTGGCCGCGACGCTGGCATTATTCGCCACGGAAACATTGTTTAACGTGCCGTTCTTTCTTATGGCGGCATTAGGGCTGTACCAATGCTGCCGGATGCCCCGTGATCTGCTACGCGATCCGGCACAGCGTTTCGCCGGGCTTTTGTTTCTATGCATCTGGCTGCCGCAACTACTGGCCCTGCCGGACGCCGCGAATCCGGGACGCAGTTTCGAGACCGTAGCCGCGTATCCACACTTTTTCTTCGCCGGCGTGTACATCGTGCGGGCGCTGCAGGACGCGCGCATCCGGGAAAAATTGGGCCTGGCCATTTCCGTCATCTTCAGCGTCTGGATCCTGGACGCATTATTGCAGTATCTCGCCGGCGCCAATCTATTCGGCTATCCCTATCAACCGGGTCAGCTCACCGGGATGTTCTATCCCAAAATCAGTCTGGGACATCTGTTGGCGGCGCTGGCGCCGGTGTATTTCGACACGCTGCGAGTGCGCAACCCCGGGCGCTCCTGGGTCTGGCTGCTGGCGGCGCTGTTGTTATCAGCCGTGGTATTTTTGAGCGGTCGGCGCGCGGCCTGGTTAATGGCGGGGATCTCAAGCGCGGGATACATTATTTATCTCATTCGCAGCGGCGCGTTGACATTGCGCGCGCTGGCGTTGGCGCTATTAATCGGAGTTATGGCGGGCGGCGCCATACTGGCGACAAATACAGCTCTGGCGCGAAGAACTTCCTCCCTGCTCGGTCTGTTCAGTGGTAATGCGCAACTGATAGATGAGGCTATTTCACATCGCCTGCCTCTGTGGGGTACCGCCGTGAATATTGCTACCAGCCACTGGATTAATGGCGTCGGGCCACGGGGATTTCGATTTGTATACCGGGAGTTTGGCGGGGAAGACAACTTCTTCCTGCAACAAGGCCGGGATGGTCAGACCCATCCACATCAACTGGTGCTGGAAGTGGCGGCGGAAACCGGTTTGATTGGCCTTTCCGGATTGATCCTTTTTTGGTGGTTACTGGCTGCCGCCAGCGGGCGATTATTGCGTACCGTACCGGCCAGCGCACCGTGGCTGATAGCCGGCTTGGTGGCATGGCTTCCGGTCAATGCGCATATGGCTTTTTATGGATCCTACTGGTCCTCTGTTTCCTGGTGGGTGTTACTACCATTGCTGGCATTGTTTGGAGCTGCTGCGCGCGAATCGCCATGTCCAAAATCCTGATCATAAAACTGGGCGCGCTTGGGGACATCATTATGGCGTGTCCGGTGATAAAGCAGATCCAGGAACACCATGGCGACGCTGATATTTATCTGCTTACCAGCGACACTTTCAAGAATTTCTTTTCTCCCTGGCCGCGGATCACGCTACGCAGCTTTGCGCGTCGCAATCTGGGGGCGATGCTGCGAACCGTAAACTGGATCCGCGCCCAACAATTCACACGCATTTACGATCTGCAATCCAATGATCGTTCCGGCATTCTATGCGCCTTCAGCGGCGCGGTTGAACGGGTCGGTAATCATCCACGCTATCCCTATACACTACATCCGGATCATCCCTGGCGAGGTGACACCCATATTCAGGAACGCTGGCACAAGGTGCTGGAAAGCGCGGGTCTGGATCCGGGGCCGCTGTCTCCCTGGCTGCCGATCCAGGAACAGGATCGATCCGCGGTAGCATCCTGGCTCACGGATCATGACTTGACCGACAAACCCTTCGCGATCTTGCATCCTGGCGCCAGCCCCGCCCATCCAGAAAAGCGCTGGCCGTTTTTTGACGAATTGGCGCATGCCATCCGCGCCGCGGGTATTGAAGTGGTTTTGTCGGGAAGTCGGGATGATCTGGATCTGAATCGAACCTTGGCGAAGCACGGAGGAATTGATGCCAGCGGTGCATTCTCATTGCTGCAACTGGCGGCGCTAGGCGGCCACGCGCGCTTTGCCGTTACCAATGATTCGGCGCCCATGCATGCCCTGGCCTGCGCCGGGATCCCGGTGTTCGGATTATTCGGGCCTACGGACTGGCGCAGAACTCATGCATTGGGGCAGGCAGAACACGTGATCTGCGCCAATGGTGTCAGTGCGGATTACCAGCCGGCACCATTGGCAAAACTCGCAGCCACTGATGTGGTGGAGAGGCTGCGAAACTCCAAACTATTAAACTAACTTGCTTCTCAATTCCGCATAAACAGCCAACAGTTGCGGCACCACGGATTCAGCAGCGTACCGGGAACAAAAATACTCTGCCGCGCGCCGGGCGCGATCCCGGGCTGCTTCAGGTTGCGCCAGGCACTGCATCAATGCCTGAGCCAAAGCCTCACTATCTCCCGGCGGCACCAGCATGGCGCAGGTGGAGTCCAGTACTTCCCGCGGTCCCTGGGTGGTCGTCGCAATGATCGGCAACCCGCGCGCCATGGCTTCCAGCACCACAATGCCGAATGGCTCATCCAGTGACGGCAAGATAAATAACGTACCTCGATCCAAAAACGCAGCCGGCTCCATTTGCCAACCCTCAAAGCGCACTACATCTTCGATCCCCTGTTGTCGCACAGTCCGCTCCAACGCCTGACGCAGCGGACCATCACCACCCAACAACACCGGCGGCAGCACTACACCCCGACGGCGCAAATCGCCGAGCGCGGCCAGCAACACCTGAAAACCCTTCTTCTCCACAAAGCGTCCCAGAGACACGATGGCAGTAGGCCGATCTGCTGGTGGCGTGGTCAGCGTTAACGCGGAAAAATTTGGGATGATCCGCATGTTTTCCGGATCAATCCCGTTATTTCGCAAATACGTCGCCTGATCCTGGGTCGCCGGCAGAAACATATCCACGCGCCGATAGTATTTCAGGCCCACATAGTTATGCGTCATGGTTAGCAACGGTAAACGGGAATGTTTCAGCGCCTTACCGACCAGATGAGCGGCCCGGGCCAAATGGGCCTGTACCACGTCCGGTTGGAACCTCTCGATAGCGCTCCGTAATGGGTACACGACAAATGGATCCCAGGTGCCGAGCGAACTGATGATTGCGATCTCCAGGCCGGCCATTTGCCCCAGCCGCTCCCGGGCCATGCCGCGAGGGTGACACACAGCCAGAACTTTATGACCACGCCGCACTAATTCCAGAGACAGATCCACGAAGTAACGCTCGGCGCCACCAAACCCTTTGGCCAGCATCACTTGGCAGACGCGCATAATCTTTGCACTTTTAACATTTCACTTTTCACCAAATTTCCCCATTTGCTTCCGCAACACCTGCACGACATCCGTCGCCAACAGACGACTCAAATCACGATTCGGCTCCAGTATCCACGACGCCTTCGGCCCCCAGGGATGATAACGATCCGGATCGCCGACCCCGAACAGCGTCAGCGTGGGTATCTGCACGGCAGAGGCGATGTGCCCCAGGCCGGAGTCGTTGCCGACAAATATTTTCGTATGTCTGAGGATGGCGGCAGCCTCGAGTAATCCGGTTTGCCCGGCCAGATCCACACAGGGTAATGCCGATTGCGCGGCGATTACACTGGTATGTATTTTGTCCGCTTCGCTCCCGAGCAACACCACAGCGTCAAAATCTCCGCGCATCAATTCAATCAATTCCATGAATTGTTTTGCCGGCCAGATCTTGGGCGGCCAATTTGCGCCGGGCGCCAGCGCCAACAGACGCCGGCCCAGATGCTCAGCCAAAACATTCCGTGCAAAGTCATTTTCGGCGGACCCCAGCCACAATTTAGTATCAAAACTTTTTATATCCAGCGCCAACCTGGCAATGACACCGAGATGCTGTTGCACCGCGTGCGGACCGGCGGGCCGTCCCTGCCAGCGAAATAATCGCCGCCGGGCGCGAACCAGCAGCGGCAATATGTCCGTGCGCAGATCCACCACTAGGTCGTATTCAACATCACGCAGCTCGGTCAACAAGCCGAGCAAGCCGCGCATTACCAGCGCCTTGTCCTTATGCAGGATGCGGCCAAGAAACGGACAGCCGGCGAAGATGGCGCTGGAGCGGCGATCAGCGACGATATCAATCACCGCGCCGGGATCGTAGGCATGTAATGCCTGCAGCACTGGCGTGGTCATGACCGCATCGCCAATATTGCTCAGACTGATAAGCAGAAATCTATGCGCGGTCATTTGCCGATGCAGAAGCGGGAAAAAATTTCGCCGAGCAGATCATCCGCGCTCACG
>JAYUHG010000127.1:0-4898 GCA_043767195.1 Gammaproteobacteria bacterium
GCGCTGGATCAAAGCCTGAGCAACTGGTGCTGCTCATAGCCGAGTACGGCTATTTTATTTCCCATCGTCTGGCGCTGGCCCAAGCCGCGGCCAGCGCCGGTTTCAACGTCACCGTCATTACTCGTGTCCCGGTCACTACAACACCCGGCTCCTGGCCGGGCATCGTGGTCAGGCACCTGAATCTGCGGCGGGGAATGCAGTATCCGTTGACGGACCTGCGTGTGTTGTGGGAATTGGCGCGGATGCTGCGCGAGCTGCGGCCGGGGATTCTGCACAACGTCTCGGTAAAGCTGGCGCTGCTGGGTTCACTGGCCGGATGGATTACCGGTGTCCCGCGCATACTGAATGCCTTCACCGGTATGGGCACATTGTTCCATGCACAATCATCTGGGATGGCGTGGTTGCGCGCAATGCTGGTGCCGGTGTTTGGTTTTTTGATTCGGCGCACACAGGCGTGGGCATTGTTTCAGAATCCGGAAGATCAGGAGTTTGCCCTGCGGCTGCGTCTGGCGACGCCGGCGCGCAGTGTGCTGGTGTGCGGCACGGGTGTGGAAACCGATCGGTTTTCCCCGGCGCCGGAGCCCGATGGTGAGCCAGTGGTGCTGTTCGTGGGCCGTCTGCTCAGGGACAAAGGCATCGGTGAGTTTGTCTCGACCGCGGGTGCATTGCGGAGCAAGGGGGTGGCGGCCCGTTTCGTTGTTGCCGGGGAGCCTGATCCGGAGAACCCACGGTCAATATCTCCAGAGTTGCTGGGCCAATGGCGCCGCTCAAGCCCGGTGCAATGGCTGGGACAGGTGGCGGATATGCCGGCATTGCTGGCTCGTTCCCACATTGTCTGCCTGCCCAGTTACCATGAAGGCGCGCCGAAGGTATTGTTGGAGGCGGCCGCCAGTGGTCGCCCGGTGGTGGCCACGGATATAGCCGGGTGCCGCATGGTAGTGCGCCAGGGTGAGACCGGTCTGCTGGTGCCGGCGCAGGATGCCACTGCCTTGGGTGTGGCGCTGGAGCAATTGATCCATGATCCGGATCTGCGGCGGACCATGGGCGCCAGTGCGCGGGCGTTGGCGGAGCGAAGTTTTGCCGCGCCCATTATCAATCAGATGATTTTGAATACTTACCGACGCATGGGTACGCATGAAAACTGATCCTTCAGCTTCCTATTCTGATGCCATTGTCCCGGTCATCATTGCCGGCGGGAGCGGTACGCGCCTTTGGCCATTGTCGCGGGAGCTGTTTCCGAAACAGTTCATGTCTCTGTTCGGCAGGCCGTCACCGTTACAGCAAACCTTGTTGCGCGTGGACGCCAACGGCATTGCCGGTGCCACGCCGGCGCTGGTGGTGTGTAACGAGGAACACCGCTTCCTGGTGCGCGAGCAGGCAGCGGCGGTGGATTGCGCGCTACGGGAAATCATTTTGGAGCCGCAGGGACGCAACACCGCGCCGGCAGTGACCATAGCCGCGGCGCGCGCCGGGGAGGGGGATCCGATCCTGGTCATCATGCCCGCGGATCATGAGCTTCAGGTAGACGCCGGTTTTTTTCGCAGCCTGGAATTGGCCATTGCCGCCGCCGCCGGCGGCGCCATTGTCACGCTGGGCGTAGCGCCCACCCATTCTGAAACCGGCTACGGTTACATTCGTTTTGATCGGAAAAATTCCGAGCCGGCCGCGCCGGTGCTGCAATTCGTGGAGAAGCCGCAACGGGAATTGGCGGAGAAATTTCTCCACTCCGGGGAGTATTTGTGGAACTGCGGCATCTTTGTCTTGCGACGCAGTGTCTGGTACCGGGCCTTGCAACGCTTTCAACCGGATATTCAGCGCCAAGCTTTGGCCGCCGTGGCGGCTGGCTGGCCGGACGATATTTTTTTTCGTGTGCAGGAGGAAGCCTTTCTCGCCTGTCCGGGGATTTCCATTGATTACGCCGTCATGGAACCCGCCAGTAGCGCCGCGGATTTTCACTGCCGGGTGGTTCCTCTCGTCACCGGCTGGTCGGATATCGGCTCATGGCGCGCGGTATGGGAGCGAGAAGTCCGGGATGACAATGGCAATGCGCGCGTGGGTGACACCGTGGTCGCGAGTACGAGAAATTCAATGATCGTGTCCCAGGGCCGGTTGGTGGCCACCCTCGGTTGCGAGAATCTGGCCATCGTGGAAACCGCCGATGCGGTACTGGTTGCGGATATGAATCATGCTCAGGGACTTTCAACCCTCGTGGGCCTGCTGAAGCCCGAATATGCAGCGCTCACGGTTTCCCATCGGTTGGTGCATCGGCCATGGGGGAATTTTGAGTCCCTCGGTAAGGGGGAAAAATATCAGATCAAGCGCCTGACTCTGCGGCCTGGAAAAAAAATCTCGTTACAGCGGCATCGGCATCGCGCCGAGCACTGGGTCGTAGTGCGCGGGACGGCTACGGTGACCTGCGGAGACGACACGCGGCAATTGCATGAAAATGAGTCCATCTACATCCCCCAAGGCACCATTCACCGCCTGGCGAATCTGCAGGCCGAAGTCCTGGAAGTAATCGAGGTACAGACCGGCGCCTACCTGGGTGAGGATGACATCGAACGTTTCGAAGATGATTTCGGTCGCGCCCCCAACGGTGCGGGTTGAGCCGGGACGGAGACATGGGTTGCGTGCTGGTTACCGGCGCTGCGGGGTTTCTTGGTGGTGCGGTGCTGCCGAAATTACTCCATGCCGGTCATGGAGTGCGCGCCACCTTTCACCGGCATGAGCCGCGTCACAGTGACGGGGCAGTGGACTGGCGGCGGGTGGATCTGGCGGGTGCGGGAGAGTTACCCGGGGATCTGCTGCGCGGCGTGGATACGGTCATACACCTGGCTGCGCGCGTACACGTATCCGGCCCGTTGCGCCACTGGCCCGGACCTTTTCACAGCATGAATGCTGAGGCCACGCGCCGGCTGGCGCTGCGGGCGCAGGATTCCGGAGTCCGCCGCTTTATTTTTCTGAGCACGGTGGGAGTGCATGGCAATGAAAGTTCCGTGCAGCAGGGCACGCCGGTGCCGATGCGAAGCTCTGATCCGTTGCGACCAATCACCGCCTACGCGCGCAGCAAGTTGGCCGGTGAGCAGGCATTGACTCGCATTTGCGCTCAAGGCGCCATGGAACTTGTCACACTGCGCGCACCGCTGGTATTCGGTCCCGGTAATGGCGGAAATTTTCTGCGCCTGTTAAAGCTAATTGAGTATGGACTGCCATTACCCGCGGGTTCACGGGCGGCGCCCCGCAGCCTGGTGTATGTGGATAATCTGGCGGAACTGTTAGTGATCTGTCTGACGCACACTGGCGTGGCGAATCAGTGTTTCCTGCTGGCCGACTTTGACCTCACGGTGGTGGCGCTGGCTGAAAAACTGGCGCAATTGCTGGGGCGGCGATTACGAACCCTGAGGTTACCGGACTGGATGCTGCTTGGCGCCGCGTTGCATGGTCTGACGCGCCCGTTGTTACTGGACGGCGCGCCGATACGGGAGGCTTGTGGCTGGAGTCCCCGGATTGACGCCGACGCAGCGCTGACGCGAACGGTGGCCTGGTATCGCACGGGCATGGGATCATGATGTTGCTGCTGATATCGGCATTCATCACCCTGCCGGCGGCGGCGCTGATGTCATGGTGGGCGTTGCGCTATGCCCAAAGCCGCAACATGCTGGACATTCCTGGTGATCGCAGTCTGCACAGCACACCAACACCGCGCGGTGGCGGATTGGCCATCGCCGGTTGTGTGCTGGGTGGGGCGGTGATTCTCACGGCAATTGGGGAAATCCCCATGGCGTTGGGACTGTCACTGACCGGGGGCGGCGTAATCGTGGCCGGGCTTGGCTGGCTGGACGATCGAAGCGGACTGCCGGCGGGGATCCGCGCTGTGGGTTATCTGGTGGCGGCGGGAGTCGGAGTTTGGTTCAGTGGCGCACTCACCGGTTTTGCCATTGGGTCAGCGTCCGTTGAACTGGGTTGGGCCGGTGTGCCATTAACCATTCTCGGTATTGTCTGGATCACGAATCTTTATAATTTCATGGACGGTGCGGATGGTATCGCGGCTGCGCAAGGTATTGGCGCTGGTCTGTATGCCGCCTGTTTATTTGCAGTGGGCGGGCTTTGGGGCAGCGCTGCGTTATGCCTGATCATCGCAGCGGCATGCGCCGGCTTTCTGATTTTTAATTGGCCACCGGCGCGACTGTTCATGGGTGATGTGGGCAGTTGTCTGCTCGGCTACAGCTTCGGTGTATTAGTGCTGCATGGTGAACAGTCGGGCGCCGTGCCGCTGCCGGCATGGATGTTGTTGCTGCTGGTGTTCATCGTAGATGCCACGCTGACCCTGATCCGGCGCCTGCTGCGCGGGGAGAAATGGTATAGTGCCCATCGCACTCATGCCTATCAATTACTGGTGCAGTCGGGGCTCGGGCATAGGGGTGTTCTGCTTCGATTCATGTTCATCAACTTTCTGATTCTCGGGCCGCTGGCGCTGTTCACAAGCGGCGACAGCTTGTCCCTGGTGGCCATCGTGGTCACGTTGATCTCAATATGGTTCTGGTGCCGCGCTCAGCGCCGGCACGGGATGATTTGAATAACGGAGCGGCGGATGTTGCCCAGCAAGCGAACCATAATCATTTTGCATGACCTGTTTATGGCGGCGTTCGCCTGGCAGTTTTGCTGGTGGGTGCGGTTCAACTTCGACTTCCCGTTTCAGAATTGGCGTCTGAGTTTGTTGCTGATTCCGCTGGTGGTGGTACTCCAGGGCGCGATTTATTTTTCATTTCGTTTGTACCGCGGTATCTGGCGTTTCGCCAGCATTCCGGACCTGCTCAATATTGCCCGCGCCGCCCTGTTGGGGGCCATGAGTATCTCGCTGGTGATGTTTATTTTGTTTCGCCTGGAGAATGTGCCGC
>JAYUHG010000128.1:0-4884 GCA_043767195.1 Gammaproteobacteria bacterium
ACCTTCGTGGTCGGCGGCTGGTACGACGGCTATCGCGACAGTGTGCCGCGTATGTTGCAACACATGCAAGCTCCGGTGAAGGCTATGTTAGGACCGTGGAATCACACTTGGCCGCACACTGCCGTGCCGCCGCCGGCCATTGAATGGCGCGTGGATGTGGTGCGCTGGTTTGATCATTGGTTGAAGGGCAAGGACACCGGCATCATGCAGGAACCGCGCTTCTCGGTGTACCTGCGTGACTGGCATCCGCCCGGCACCAGTCCCGAAAACATTCCCGGTCACTGGCTGGATCTGGCGGGTTGGCCGGCGCCGGAGATCGGGGAGCACGAATTGCATCTGCATATAGACGGATCACTGTCTACGCAGGCCGCCGCGCCGGGGCAACGGGATCTGCCGTATGTGCCCAGTGTGGGTATTGAGGCCAGCGGCAGTGTCATGTGGTGGGGAGATTGGGCGCCGGATCAGACCGCGGCTGATGCCCAGAGTCTGGTGTTCGACAGCGCGCCATTGACTGAGCCACGAGCGATTCTGGGTTTTCCCCGCGCCCGGCTCAATGTCTCCGCGGACGCGCCCCTGGCCAACTGGATCGTGCGGCTTTCCGATGTGGCGCCGGATGGCCGTGTTACCCAGGTCGCCGGCGCGGCCTTCTCCGGTGCGCAGCGCAATAGCGCCGAACATCCGGAACTGCTGCAACCGGGGACGGTGTATCCCATAGAAATAGAAATGCATTTTTCATCCTGGGTATTCCCCAAGGATCATCGCATTCGCCTGTCGGTGAACAATGCGCAATGGCCCATGCTGTGGCCGACGCCCTACGCCATGACCACCTCGTTGCGTCTTGGCGGAGAGAATCCATCGAAGTTGGTATTGCCCGAAATCACCGGTCAGCCCCGCGGCGGGCAGGCCTATCCAGATCCGGCGCCAGATCCGGAGCTTCCGGGCTACCGTGATCTGCCCGAAGAAACCGTGTCCGGTTATCCTGAGATCAGCCAGGTGGTGCGCAATGAGCGCGTGAAAACGGCGGAAGTTGTGGCCACGAACTCAGGCGGCACTGCATATCCCTGGGGCAAGGTGCGATTCAAGGAACGCATCGTACACAGGGTGGCCGACGCGGATCCGGCTCAGGCGAGTGTCACGGCGAATTACGCCATCACCGCCGAACTGCCGGGGCGGGTATTACGCTGGGAAGCTGTGCTGGATTTCACCAGTGATGAACGCAACTTCAACTATCACTTCACGCGCCGGCTGCTCCGTGAGGGGAAGTTGATTCGTGAGCGGCACTGGCGCGAGGCGATCCCGCGGGATTATCAGTAACTCCAGTTGCATAGGTCTGTCACGCCCAATGATTGGTTGTCATTTCGAGCCCGTTCGCATTCGCTCAGGGCAGGCTCCGCGTGAAATCCTGCTTTTCCGGGAGCACATACCAGCAAGATTTCTCGCTGCGCTCGAAATGACAATCAGAGTGCGTATACCAGAGCGGCGAGAAGATACAAGTTACGCCTTGTTCAGCACACTGTGTTTGAAGCCGTACACGAAGTACACCGCGATACCCAGCCCGGTCCACACAATCAGACGAATCCAGGTGTCATGGGGAAGCGTCAGCGCCATGAGCCCGCAGAATCCCACGCCGGCCAGGGCGGTGAACCACACGTAGGGCACATGGAATGGCCGCTTCAGGTTCGGCTGCGTGTGGCGCAGCACGAGTACGCCGATGCAGACCGTGATGAAGGCGATGAGTGTGCCGATGGACACCAGTTCCCCTAGGATGCCGATGGGGAACACACCACCGATGAGCGCCGCGGAAACGCCGGTCACTAATGTGGCCACGCCGGGTGTTTTGAATTTCGGATGTACCGACGCGAATGCCTTCGGAATCAACCCGTCATTCGCCATGGTCAGGAAGATGCGCGCCTGACCCAGGATCATGACCAGAATTACCGAAGTTAACCCGGCCAGGGCGCCGACAATGATCCAGGGCACCAGCCAGTTCAGGCCGGCATGGGCCTGCAATGCCACCGCCACCGGGGCGGCGTCATTGAGATCGGGGAAGGGCACCAGACCGGTGAGTACGCCGCACATCAGTATATAAAGGATTGTGCAAACCACGAGACTGCCGAGAATGCCGATGGGCATGTCCCGTTCCGGATTGCGCGCTTCTTGCGCCGCGGTGGAGACGGCATCGAAGCCGATATAAGCAAAGAAGATGATGCCGGAGGCGCGCAGGATGCCGGAGACACCATACTCGCCGAACTTGCCGGTGTTCTCCGGGATGAACGGCGTCCAGTTATCAGGGTTGATATAGAAGAATCCAAAACCGATGACCATAACAACGATGGTGACCTTGATGGCCACGACGATGGCATTGACGCGCGACGATTGGGTAATGCCCACGTAGCAGATGGCGGTAATGACGGCGGCAATCAGCACCGCCGGCAGATTTATCATGGCGCCGGTGGTGATGAAAGACACGCCATCCTCAGCTACGCCCACGGGCGCGGAGGTCAGCGCCTCCGGCAGAAAATTCACGCCGAAGTGATCGAGTAATTTTACAAAGTAGCGCGACCATCCCACGCTGACGGTAGCGGCGGCAAAAAGATATTCCAGGATCAGATTCCAACCCACGAACCAGGCCACGAATTCGCCCAGGGTGGCGTAGCTGTAGGCGTAGGCGCTGCCGGATACCGGCACCATCGCCGCGAATTCGGCGTAACAGAGGCCGGCGAAGATGCAGCCCAGCCCGGCGACTACGAACGAGAGAACAATGGCGGGACCCGCGTATTTCGCGGCGGCAAGACCGGTAAGCACGAAAATGCCGGTGCCGATAATGGCGCCGACCCCGAGCAGGACGAGGTCCATGGGACCGAGTACCCGGCGCAGCTCATTTTCCTTGCTACGCGCGGCGATGGGTTTGGTGCGGAGCAGAGATTGCAGCATGTTCGATCCCCCTGGTTGCGTGTCTGGATTGTACCCGGCGCTGCTCATGCTTAGAAGGTAATACTGGTCAAATCTCTATCTGTGAACCTATTTGTATTACACGGTTGGGGGGAATACCAAAAAACAGCGTCGCATCCGTGGAATTCTGCTGCATGATGCGGAACAGATTACGGCGCCAGCGGGCGATGGGCATTTTGGGTCGCTTGCTGACCACTATGGTTTCGCGCCCTGAGAAGTAGCTGGTGGTCATGGGATCCAATTTCAGGGGCGGATTGGGGATGCCCTGCAATACCGTGGCCACATCCGGCTCTTCGCGGAAGCCGTAGCGCAGGATGATGCGATAGAAACGCTCACCCAGCTCCGTGATCTCCACCCGCTGTTCAGCCGCCACACGCGGTACGCTTTCCGTGCGCACGGTTACCAGCGCCACATCTTCGTGTAACGAGCGATTATGTTTCAGATTGTGCAGCAACGTGCGCGGTATGCCGTCGGTGCTTTGGGTCAGGTATACGGCCGTGCCGCTGACGCGTGCCGGCGGATAATCCCGCAAAGAATCCAACAGGTCTTGCACGGGAATGGTCTCATCCGCTAGCACCGTGCGCACATAACTGCGACCGCGCTGCCAGGTGGTGAGCAAGCTGAAGATAACAATTCCTACAGCCAGGGGCAGCCAGCCGCCGGCGGGCAAGCGCAACAGCGTGGCGCCAAAGAAGGCAGCATGGATAATGACGAAGGGTACCGCCACCAGCAGCGCTTTGGACCGGCTCCAGCCCCAATGCATACGCGCGACAAAATAAAGGAATAGCGCAGTGACCAGCATGGATCCCGCCACGGCCAAACCGTAGGCGCCGGCCAGCGCACTGGAATCGCGGAACTCAATCACCAGCCAAATGGTGGCGGCCAGAACAATCCAGTTGGCGAAGGGAATATAGATTTGGCCGGCCTGTTGGTCGGACGTGCGCAGGATAGTCATGCGCGGGCAGTAGCCCAGGTTCATGGCCTGGCTGGTGAGAGAAAACACACCGGAGATGACGGCCTGGGAGGCAATGACCGTGGCCAGGGTCGCCAGGATTACCAGCGGCAGCAAGGCCCACTGCGGCGCCAGATCAAAGAACAGAGTCTCGATATGATCCGGGGCGCGGATCAATTGCGCGCCCTGACCGAAATAGCTGAGTAACAAGCATGGCAACACAATACTGAACCACGACCAGCGGATGGCGCCGCGACCCACATGACCCATGTCCGCGTACAGGGCTTCGCCGCCGGTGATGACCAGGATCACCATGCCCAGCAAAGCGAAGCCGGCAAAACCATTTTCCATGAAGAAAGTGATGGCGTGGTTGGGATTCAGGGCCACCAGCACGGAAGGAGTCTCAATAATGGAGAGCGCTCCAAGCAGGCCGATGACGGTGAACCACAGCAACATCACCGGGCCAAACAATTTTCCGATCACCGCCGTGCCGTGGTACTGGATCATGAACAGGCCGACCAGAATGCCCACGGACAATGGCACCACCACGGGTTTCAGATCGGGGGTGATGGCCCCCAGGCCTTCCACGGCACTCAACACCGAGATGGCGGGGGTGATCATGGCGTCCGCATATAACATGGCGGCGCCGATAATGCCGAGCAGGATCAGGCCGCCGCGCAGTCGCGGGTAGCGATGTGTGTCCGTGGTCACCAGGGACAGCAACGCCAGGATGCCGCCTTCGCCCTGGTTATCGGCGCGCAGCATCAACACCACATATTTGATGGTTACGACCAGCATCAATGACCAGAACATCAGCGACAACACACCGTGTACATTGGCCTCGGTGACCGCTATATGGGACGTTTCCCGCAAGGATTCCCGCAGTGCATAGAGCGGGCTGGTGCCGATGTCGCCGTAGACAATTCCCAATGCTCCAAGTATCAGCGCGCGGTTGATGCCGGAAGATTCTTCAGTTTGCA
>JAYUHG010000129.1:0-2043 GCA_043767195.1 Gammaproteobacteria bacterium
TGGAACTGCGCGTCGGCTACGACCCGGCGCGGCCCTGAATCGGCCAAGTGTGCAGGCGGCGCAGGTCTTCCGTAGTCGGCGCACTCACTCCTTCGGATAAATGATGAAGACGATCTTGGCCCGGAAGCGTCCGTACTTCTTGAGGTCCGACGTGGTGACGTAGTTGTATTCCTCGAACCGCCCGCCCTGATAGGGCGCGAGTCCATCCGTGGCAAGCCCGACCAGCGTGACGCCGTCGGTGGACAGGAACTCGTGTTCCTTGTCATCCCATTTGCCGTCCGGATCCGCCATCACCTGCTGCACCAGCGCGAACGTGGGCGCGGCGTTTTCCCGTTGTTTCACCGCCAGGAAACCACTGACGGCGGGATGATGCAGCGTGAACAACCATGCCGATTCGGCATAGGGCTTGCCGGTCTCCGGATCGGTCAGCACGATTTCCTGCTCCGTGGCAAACCCCGCCACTTCGCCGTTGATGCGCACCAATGTCGTCACCGACAGGTGCGACTTCAGGGAGTCAATCCTGATGCGATCGCTGAGGTTGCCGGCAAGGTCCGGCGAAAAATTCATGGTCGGCGTGAACGGGAACCCGTCAATGTGATGCGTGAGCGTCAACAGGTCGGCATCCATGTGCATTTCCAGCACGAGCTTTTCCGCTGCGCCGGCTATAGCCATGGACCCGCAGATGTACAATAACGATGAGTAAATGACAGCACGCATGGTGTTCTCCTTCTTCTGAAATCTATTTTTCAACTCCGGGCAGCGCATAGGCAATGACATAATCCCCTGGCGTCGTCTGATACAACGCATGACCGCCGGCTGCAATCACCACGAACTGGCGGCCATCCACGGCGTAGGTCATGGGAATCGCCTGTCCGCCTGCGGGCAATTTCGTCTGCCACAACACGCTGCCGTCCTCCACATCATATGCGCGGAAGCGGTCATCGGACGACGCGGCGATGAATACCAGTGACCCGGCGGAGACCATGGCGCCGCCGGCATGGGGCCCTCCCATTTCAAGCGGTAGCGGCACCGGCAGCATTTTTTCCAGCGTGCCCAACGCCACCTGCCACAGGATGGTTCCATGCTCCAGATCCACCGCCGTCAATCGGCTCCACGGCGGCTCGGTGCAGGGCGCGCCCAGGGGTGAGGACAGCAGCCAGTTCTCCACGGAGTACGGCGTACCCAGTTGCGGAAACCGGATGATGCCCCTGGTATCAATGCCGTCCGGGGCCGCGTTCAGGACCGGATCATCATTGCGCGGAATGAGCTTTGCGACACCGGCGACGTGCAGCGTACTGACCAGCAATACCTTGCGGATGGGATCCACCGCACCGCCGCCCCAGTTCGCCCCGCCGGCAAAACCCGGCATCAGGATGGTCCCCTGTTCCCCCGGCGGCGTGTACAACGGGCCGTGCCGCAGGGCTTCAATGCGCTTGCGACAAAGATAACGATCAATAAATGTGAACCCCCACGCATCATCCGGTGTCAGACCCTGCGCGGTCAGCGGTGGCGGTGCGACCGGAAACGGTTGCGTCGGTGACAGCCATTCACCGGGCGCGCCCTCCCCCGGCACCGGCCGTTCCTCGATGGGGAAGAACGGTTCGCCCGTGACCCGATCAAAAATGAACACGAGGCCCTGCTTGGTCAATTGCACCACCGCGGGCACGACACGGCCCTCCTTCGGCAGATCCACCAGGATGGGTTGCGCCGGCAGATCGTAATCCCAGACATCGTGGTGGGTGATCTGGTAGTGCCAGATCATTTCCCCCGTGGCACCCCGCAGCGCCACCAGGGAATTGGCATACCGATTGTCGCCATGGCGCAGTCCGCCGTAGAAATCCGGGCTCGGGCTGGTGGTCGGCAGATACACAATGCCCCGTTCCTCGTCCACGGCCGGGGCGGACCAGACATTGGCATGACCAGTCGTGCGCGCACTGTCGCCGTGCCAGTCGCCCGCGACCGGATCAGCCGGATCCCTGGGAATCGGATCAAATTCCCACCGCAGCGCGCCGGTGCGCACATCGAAGGCCCGCACCTTGCCGC
>JAYUHG010000130.1:0-4875 GCA_043767195.1 Gammaproteobacteria bacterium
CAGCAGGAAATACATGGCGCGCAGCCCGAGAATGGCGAAAGTATTGGCGGTAAAGACTATGAACGGATCGCCGGTAACGGCGAATATGGCGGGGATGCTGTCCAGCGCAAAAATCAGATCGCTCACCTCCACCAGCACCAGAACCAGCAACAGAGGTGTCGCCAGCCAGGCGCCATTTTTTCTGACCCAGAAGCGTTCGCCGTGCATTTCCGACGTCATCGGTAGGTGTGAACGTAACCAATTCAGCAACGGGTTGCGATCCAGGTCTGGTTTCTGACCGGTAATCAGCAGCATCTTTACTCCCGTGAAGAGCAAGAAAGCTCCGAAAACGTAGAATATCCAGGAGTACGCATGTATCAGCACCGCGCCCAGATAGATCAGTACGGCGCGCATCAGGATGGCGCCGACGACGCCCCACAGCAGCACACGCTTCTGAAATTCGAGCGGCACGGCGAAGTAGCTGAAGATGGTGATCCAGATGAAGACATTTTCTATGGCCAGACCCTTTTCCAGCAGATATCCGGTGAAATATTCCAGCACCTTGCGATTCGCCAACTGTTCTCCGTGCAGTCCGTTGAGGTACCACCACATCCAGCCTCCAAACAGAATTGCGATTGCGACCCAACCCACCGACCATAAAGCTGCCTCACGTACCCCTACGCGATGATTACCGCTGGCGCGCAGCAAGACAAAATCCACGGCCAATAACGCCATCACTATCAGACTGAAGACAGCGTAAAGAACCGGTGTGCCGGTATGCTCCATGGCATTCTCCAGGTTAAGTTCTTGAATTACTCGCTGTTGCCGCTGACACCGAGGATGTGCAGCAGGCTGGCGAACAGATTATAAATAGCGACGAACAGGGACACCGTGGCTAGAACATAGTTGCGCTCACCGCCGCTGATAATGGCGTTCGTCTCATAGACTATGACGCCAGCCATGAGCAGCGTGAACAGCGCGGAGACCGCTAATGCCAGTCCCGGAATATCCACGAAAAACGTGAGCAGACCGGCGCCGAAAGCCACCAACACGCCCATCATCAGTGGCGCTCCCCAGCCGCTAACATCACGCCGCGTGACCTGAGCATAGCCGGATAACCCCAGGAACAGGACCGCCGTCAGTCCCGCGGCAAGCATGACGGTTGCCGAGCCGTTGACGCCCGCCAGGACCTGTCCGACCAGTGGCCCAAGCGTCAGGCCCATAAACCCGGTGAGGACAAATACCAGTCCGATAGCAGCAGCGCTGTTGCGGTATCTGAAGATCCCAAATAGCAGACCGAAGTATCCCACCAGGGTTAGCAGCAGGCCTGGGTGAGGCAATCCAAGTGCCACTGAAGCACCCGCAGTTGTCGCCGTTACCAAGAGTGACAAGGACAATAGCGCATAGGTGTTGCGCAGTACGCGTTGCGCCTCATGGGAAATTTGATATCCAGCCGTGATGGGATGGAGCGCATTCATGACATTTCTCTCCTCAGTGGATAAGTGGATGATTTCAGTCTTGTTGGAGCAGTCTGATAACCCGTGACGGGCCAGGCGTTCTGCTGGCATTACTCAGCACCATAGCGGTGGCCAGCAACTGGCGTTGTCGCAGACGCCGCAGGCTGTTCAGCCCGGCGCGCTCCACGGCACGGGCAATAGCGGTGCGCATATCCGGGCGGACGTCACGTACCATTACTGGCCTTTGTCCGGCGATGCGCACCTGTACAGCGCAGAGTTGGTCAAAACTGCCTTGTGGCCCATTTAAGTCAGTCAGCCGCACTAGTACTCGCTCTACGTGAAGCCGAACCTGCGCCAGGGAGCAACGCACATGGTGCTCCACGAATTTTCGCAGTTCGCCCGCCACGCCAGGGGCGGCGCTATGCATATCAATCTCAATCTTCATGATGTTTCTCCAGATTGGGTTTTGCGGGGCTGAGTCTAAGCTTGAGTGGAAATCAATAAAAATCGAATATAATTGTCGAATGATTCGTAAAAACGGAAATATTAAGATTTAACTACAAACATCTGCATTACTTCTGGACTGTGGCCAGGGAAGGTGGCGTGGTCCGGGCCGGGAAAGCCCTGCATGTTTCACCACAGACCATTAGCGGCCAGTTACGGCTGTTGGAAGCCGCGTTGGGTGGGGCGCTGTTTCTGCGCAGCGGGCGGCGTTTGCAACTAACTGATACCGGTCGAATTGCGCTGGAGTACGCCAATGACATTTTTTCTCTAGGCCGGGAGCTGGCAGAAGTCCTGAGTCAGGGCGTGTCACGCCCTAGCGCCGAACTGCGCGTTGGCATTGTGGACGTAGTACCGAAATCAGTGGCGCGCTTACTGATTCAGCCTGCTCTGGATCTGATTCCGGACCTGCGCTTGGTGTGCCAGGAGCAGTCGTTCGTCTCATTGCTGGGCGATTTGGGTGTGCATGCACTGGATGTAGTCATCGCGGAAAGCCCGATGCCGGCGGGGATGAATATTCGCGGGTTCAATCACAGACTCGGCGAAAGCGCGATGGAGTTTTTCGCCACACCGGCGCTGGCGCGCCGCTGCCCTGGTCAGTTTCCTCGCTGCTTGGACGGAGCGCCGATGTTGTTGCCGAGCGACGAATCCGCAGCGCGTGGGCGCGCGCTGGCGTGGTTCGACGAAGAGCAGATTACCCCGCGGATTGTAGGTGAGTTTGATGACAGCGCGTTGTTAAAAGCCTTTGGCGCATCCGGTGCCGGCGTGTTCTTTGCGCCAGCTGTCATCGGCGCCGAGATTCGACGTCACCACGGCGTACGCAGTTTAGGGATCAGTGAGGGGCTGCGGAGCGAGTTCTACGCTATTTCCGGGCAACGGCGCATTACCCATCCGGCTGTACAAGCTATTACCAAGTCCGCCCGTAGCTTGTTGCAGAGCAAATGAATATCTCTATGCCGGGAGCCGCGCGACTGTATAATGCCCGGCTTTTGCCCGAGGCCACACCATGAACAAGCTCCGCAATATCGCCATCATCGCCCATGTTGACCACGGCAAGACCACGCTCGTGGATCGGCTGCTGCAACAATCGGGCACCCTGGATAGCCGCGCCGCGCCCCAGGAACGGATGATGGATTCCAATGACATCGAGCGTGAGCGTGGCATCACCATACTGGCCAAGAACACCTCCATCACCTGGAACGACTATCGCATCAACATCGTGGACACCCCGGGCCACTCGGACTTCGGCGGCGAGGTGGAGCGCGTGTTATCCATGGTGGACTCGGTGTTGCTGCTGGTGGATGCCGTGGATGGACCGATGCCGCAGACGCGCTTCGTGACGCAAAAGGCCTTTGCCATGGGCTTTCGCCCCATCGTCGTCATCAACAAGGTGGACCGCGACGGCGCGCGGCCAGGTTGGGTGCTGGACCAGACCTTCGATATGTTTGATCGTTTGGGCGCCACCGAGGCACAGTTGGATTTCCCAGTGGTGTATGCCAGCGCCTTGCAGGGTTACGCGGGGCTGGAGCCCGATGTGCGCACCGGCGACATGACGACCTTGTTTCAGACCATCATTGACCATGTGCCGCCACCGCCGGTGGATCGCGATGAGCCATTGCAGATGCAGATCTCGACGCTGGATTACAACAGCTTCGTGGGCATTATCGGTATCGGTCGCATCAAGCATGGCACGGTGCGCACCAACACCCCCGTGACCGTAGTCAGTCGCAGCGGGGAACAGCGCCGTGGCCGCGTGTTGCAGGTGCTGGGGTTCCACGGTCTGAAGCGCACCGAGGTGGCGGAGGCTTCCGCCGGAGATATCGTCGCGATAACCGGCCTGGAGCCGCTGGAAATCTCCGATACGCTGTGTGATCCGGAGCATGTGCAGGCGCTGCCGCCGCTGACCGTGGACGAACCCACCATCAGCATGACGTTTCAGCCCAATGGTTCGCCATTCGCCGGGCGCGAAGGCAAGTATGTTACCAGCCGTAATATCGCCGAGCGTTTGCAGCAGGAATTGAAGCACAACGTGGCATTGCGCGTGGAGTTGACCGAGGACGCGGATAAATTCCGCGTCTCAGGTCGCGGGGAATTACATCTGGCCATCCTGATCGAGAACATGCGCCGCGAAGGATTCGAGCTGGCAGTGGGGCGACCGGAGGTCATCCTGCGCGAAGTGGACGGCAAGTTGCTGGAACCCTATGAGCAATTGACCGTGGACGTGGAGGCGGCCTATCAGGGCGCGGTTATGGAGCGACTCGGCAGCCGGCGTGGCGATCTGAAACACATGGCCCCCGATGGTCGCGGTCGTGTGCGCCTGGACTATGTGATCCCGGCCCGCGGTCTGATCGGCCTGCGCACGGAGTTCCTGACCATCACTTCCGGCACCGGCCTGCTGTACCACGTGTTTGACCATTATGGTCCATTTGTGGCCACCACCATCGGCCAACGCAACAACGGTTCGCTGATCGCGAATGGTCATGGTAAGGCGCTGGGGTATTCACTCTTCAACCTGCAGGAGCGCGGACGCCTGATGGTCGGCCACGCTGATGAGGTGTATGAAGGCATGGTCATCGGTATTCACTCCCGCGACAATGATTTGGTAGTTAATCCGCTCAAAGGCAAGAAGCTGACCAACATCCGCGCTGCGGGTTGCGACGAAAACATCATCCTCACCCCGCCGGTGCGCATGACCCTGGAGCAGGCATTGGAGTTCATTGATGACGATGAACTGGTGGAGGTCACACCCAAGGCCATCCGCGTACGCAAAAAGCTGCTCAAGGAACACGAACGCAAGAGCGCGTCACGCCTGGCCAGCTGACCTGTTCGGCGCCTCAGCCACCGCTCAGCGCTTGTACTATCAATACTTCATCGGTTGGATGCAGCGGGCACGTCAAGTCAAAGGTTTGATCGCCATTGATAAAAAATCGGATGTGCG
>JAYUHG010000131.1:0-4873 GCA_043767195.1 Gammaproteobacteria bacterium
CCCGTGCTTCTTCCACGATATCGCGCTTCAGACAGATACCGCAGGACGCTCCGCAATCGGGCACATGCTCGGCAAAGTATTTTGTGAGACGGCTCCAGAAACAGGTGGGTCCATCAGCGAGATTGAACATGTTGCGCACGGCGCGGCGCTGTTGATCCGCCACCTCCGGATCCTGGACTTCGGAGTTTTCCAGCAGCCGGTCCAGGGAAATCACATCCGCCCAGGAATAGAACAGGACACAGTCAGCGCGCACCCCATCGCGTCCGGCGCGACCGATTTCCTGATAGTAGCCCTCGATGGAGCGCGGCATGTCGCGGTGGATAACAAAGCGCACATTGGATTTATCAATGCCCATGCCAAAGGCAATGGTGGCGCAGACCACATCCAGATCGTCGCGACTGAATGCATCCTGGGTCCGCGCCCGCTGTTCCGGCGACATGCCGGCATGGTAGGGCGCGGCGCGCACACCTTTCCCGGCCAGAAATTCCGCCGTGGTCTCAGCCGCCTTGCGCGACAGGCAGTAAACAATGCCAGACTCGCCGCGCCGCGCGCGCACGAACCGCAGGATCATTTTGCGCACACCATCGCCCTGGCCTTTTTTCACGGCGAATAAGTGCAGATTAGGCCGAAAGAACGAACCGTGCACCTCAAGCGGTTGCTGCAACGCGAGTTGGCCGATGATGTCGGTCTTGACGCGGGTTGTGGCAGTGGCGGTCAGGGCCAGGATCGGAATGCCGTTGAATCGCTGCTTCAATCCGGCAAGATTGCGATAGGACGGACGAAAGTCGTGGCCCCATTCGCTGATGCAGTGGGCTTCGTCAACCGCCACCAGTTTCAGATCCACCGAATCCAGCAAACGCCCCACGGAGGCATCAATCCCCTCCGGCGCAGCGTAGAGCATTTCATATTCGCCAGCTTGCAACTGCGCCACGCGCCGCGACCGTTCGGCGCCAGCGAGGGAGGAGTTCAGCAAGGTGGCGCGTATACCCACTTCATCCATGGAATCCACCTGATCCTTCATGAGCGAAATCAGCGGCGACACCACCAGCGTGACGCCACCCAGTAGCCGCGCCGGGATCTGGTAGGTCACCGACTTGCCGGCCCCGGTGGGCATGACTCCGAGGCAATCCCGCCCCGACAGCACCGCCCGGATGATCTCCAGTTGCCCGGCGCGGAACGCGGGATAGCCGAATACTTTCTTTAATTCCGCCAATGCGCGGTCATCGTTGGCACCGGTCCGCTCTTCTTTGGCCCGCGCTCCAACCTGACGCAAGATATCCAGGGCCTCCGGCGTGAATAGCTCGGGAGTCAAACGATAACAGTCACGGAGAAGTTTCAACTTCGACACAACCACAACTGAGGGAAGCGTTGCCAATGAACGCGCATCCTCCAGCACGTCGTCTGCCGTGATGTAATTGGAATATGACACTATTCGGCAACTACAAGCGTTGATAAAAAACCATGAGTTCTCCAAACGGGGATTGACAAAAACGTATAACTTTCCGAGATCATCGCCACTGCCTTTGTAGCGACGTCAACGAGATAATCCATACGGTGTATTAAGTAATGGGACAGGGAAACCGAGTTACTCCCACTCAATCGTCGCCGGCGGCTTGCTGGAGATGTCGTAAGTGACGCGGGAGATGCCGGGAACTTCGTTGAGGATGCGGCTGGAGACATGTTCCAGGAATTCGTAGGACAGATGCGCCCAGCGGGCGGTCATGAAATCTATGGTTTCCACGGCGCGCAGGGCGATGACATATTCGTAGGCGCGGGCATCGCCTTTGACGCCTACGGATTTCACCGGCAGAAACACGGCGAAGGCCTGGCTCACTGAGTCGTACAGATTTTTTTCGCGCAACTCATTAATAAAGATGGCATCGGCCAGCCGCAGGTGATCGGCGAACTCCTTGCGCACCTCGCCCAGGATACGGACGCCGAGACCGGGGCCGGGGAAGGGATGGCGATAGACCATTCCCCGGGGCAAACCCAGTTCCACACCCAGGCGCCGTACTTCATCCTTGAATAACTCGCGCAGCGGTTCCACGAGTTGCATCTTCATGTCCGCGGGCAACCCGCCGACATTGTGGTGTGACTTGATCACATGGGCCTTGCCGGTGGCGGCGCCGGCGGATTCGATCACATCGGGATAGATGGTGCCCTGGGCCAGCCATTTGATGCCCTTGAGTTTGTGGGATTCTTCATCGAACACATTGATAAACTCGCGGCCAATTATCTTGCGCTTCGCCTCCGGGTCGGTGACACCGGCCAGGGCGGAGAGAAAGCGCTGCTCGGCGTTTACGCGAATAACGCGGATACCCATATGTTTGGCAAAGGTCTCCATAACCTGGTCGCCTTCTTTGTGACGCAACAGGCCGTTATCCACGAACACGCAGACAAGCTGATCACCGATGGCCTTATGCAGCAAGGCGGCCACCACGGAAGAGTCCACGCCGCCGGATAACGCCAACAATACTTGATCCTTGCCGACACGCTCACGGACGCTGCGCAAGGATTCTTCGATGATATTGGTCGTGGTCCACAACGACTCACAGCCGGCAATCTCATGGAGGAACCGCTGGAGAATCGCCGCACCCTGCTTCGTGTGCGTGACTTCTGGATGGAACTGCACGGCGTACAACCGCCGCGCCTCATCCGCCATGCCGGCAATTGGGGCATTATCGGTGGAGGCCATGACCTTGAACCCCGGCGGCAATTCCACCACTTGATCGCCGTGGCTCATCCAGACATTCAAAAAACCATGGCCATCGCTGTTGGTTTCATCCTGGATATCCCGCAATAACTGCGAGTGACCCCGGGCCCGGATTTTGGCAAACCCAAACTCGCGCAAGGACGATGCCTTGACCTTGCCCCCAAGTTGCTCGGCCATGGTCTGCATCCCATAACAAATACCGAGCACGGGCACCCCTAGTGAAAACACCGATGCCGGCGCCCGCACCCCATTCATTTCCGTAACTGACTCAGGACTGCCAGAGAGAATAATGGCGCGCGGCGCAAAGGCGCGTATCGCCGCCTCGGCCATGTCAAAGGGATGTATCTCGCTGAAGACCCCGGCCTCGCGCACCCGGCGAGCGATTAGCTGCGTGTATTGGGAGCCGAAGTCGAGGATTAGGACTCGGTCGGAATGTAAATCAGTCATGGGAGCAGCTACAAGCTACCAGCAACAAGGTAAAAGCCATTTCATTCTCTCGATATTGTCAGCCCACGATAATCAGTTGTTTCACTTGTAGCTTGTTGCTTGTTGCTGCCTCTCTACGACCTGTAATTCGGCGCCTCCTTGGTAATCGACACATCATGCACATGACTTTCCTGAATGCCGGCGCCGGTGAGACGCACGAAACTCGGGCGGGTGCGCATCTCGTCAATGTTGGCGCAGCCGGTGTAGCCCATGGCGGCGCGCAGGCCACCGATCAATTGATGCACGATGGCGCTCAATGCGCCTTTGTAGGGGACTCGGCCTTCGATACCTTCCGGCACCAGTTTTTCGATCTCGCCGCTTTCCTGAAAGTAGCGATCCGAAGAGCCATGTTTCTGGGCCATGGCGCCCAGGGAGCCCATACCGCGATAGGCTTTGTAGGAGCGGCCCTGGAATAACTCCACCTCACCGGGGGCCTCTTCGGTGCCGGCAAACAAACCACCGATCATCACCGACCAGGCACCGGAGGCGACAGCCTTGGCCATGTCGCCGGAATAGCGGATACCGCCGTCGGAAATAAACGGTACGCCTGTGTCCTTTAACGCCGCGGCGACATTATTAATGGCGGTGATTTGGGGCATGCCCACGCCGGTGACCACGCGCGTGGTGCAAATTGATCCGGGGCCGATACCCACCTTGACCCCATCGGCACCGGCATCCACCAAGGCCTTCGCGCCCTCACCAGTGGCCACATTGCCGCCGATAACCTGGGCCGCGGGATGATGTTTTTTGATCCAGCGCACCATGGCCAGCACCCCTTCCGCATGGCCGTGGGCGGTATCCACCACCAGCACATCCACACCGGCCTCCAATAACGCCGCGACGCGCTCCTCGGTGCCCTTGCCCACACCCACGGCTGCGCCCACGCGCAATCGCTCATCATCATCCTTGCAGGCGTTGGGAAATTCCAGGGACTTGTGAATGTCTTTCACCGTTACCAAACCACGCAACTGGAATTTTTCATTCACCACCAGCACTTTTTCAATGCGATGCTTGTGCAGCAGCGCGGTAATCTCATCGTTGCTGGCGCCTTCGCGCACAGTGACCAGACGATCCTTGGGTGTCATTACGTTACGGACCGGATCGCCGTAGTGTGTTTCGAAGCGCAGATCGCGGCTGGTGACAATGCCCACCAGTTCGCCCCGATCCACCACCGGCACGCCGGAAATGTTATTGGCGCGGGTAAGCTCAAATACCGCGGCGATGGTGGTGTCCGGCGTCACGGTGAAGGGATCGCGGATCACACCAGCTTCGTATTTCTTCACCACCCGCACCTGTCGCGCCTGTTCCTCGGTGGTCATGTTCTTGTGGATGATGCCGATGCCGCCTTCCTGGGCCATGGCGATGGCGAGACGCGCTTCGGTGACCGTATCCATGGCGGCGGACAGCAAGGGGATGTTCAGAGTCAGCTCGCGCGTGAGCTTCGTGGTGAGTTTGACCTCCCGCGGCAACACGCGGGAATGGGCCGGCACCAGCAGGATGTCGTCGAAGGTAAGGGCTTCCTGAAGGAGTCGCATTTTCGGCCCAATGTCAGCGTAATGAGTGGCCGGAAGCCGCGGGTGTATTCGCTTAGGTCCGGGGGCGGCTATTATAAGGTCTGACCCAGCACCGGTAAATCGAAATACCGGAGACTTTGACCTATGCCCATCAATCCCG
>JAYUHG010000132.1:0-2033 GCA_043767195.1 Gammaproteobacteria bacterium
TGTAGTCCAGGACATCGTCAATTAACTGGTAAGCAATCCCCAGGTGCCGACCGTAGGTGGCCAAGGCGCTCTCAACTGTCTGGTTGCTGCCTGAGATGACAGCGCCGATCTGCGCTGCGGCCTCGAACAACTTCGCCGTCTTGTTATGAATTACCTGCAGATAGCGGACCTCCGTGGTTTCCGGGTCATGGCGATTGAGCAGTTGCTGTACCTCGCCTTCGGCAATGGTGTTGGTGGCGCCGGCCAGGATTTCCATGACGCGCATGGATCCTGCTTCCACCATCATCTGAAAGGCGCGCGAGTAAAGGAAGTCGCCCACCAAAACGCTGGCTTCATTGCCCCAGCGCTGATTGGCGGTGACCTGACCGCGCCGCAGCAGTGACGCATCCACTACGTCATCGTGCAGCAATGTGGCGGTGTGGATAAATTCAATAATGGCGGCCAGGCTGATGTGCTGTTGCCCCCGATAGTCCAGGGCCCCGGCAGTGAGCAGCACCACTGCCGGTCGCAGGCGCTTACCGCCGCTGTTGACGATATAGTGGCTGAGTTGATCAATGAGACCTACGTCCGAGTGCAGACGTGTCTGAATGAGTTCGTCCATGCGCGCCATGTCCGCGGCAATCAGGCTGCGAATTGCCGCCAGGTGGGGATTCAGGTCATCGGTGGTAGGGGTCGGCAATGGGGATTCCAGTGGGCGGACGGGCAGCGCATTTTGCCAACCCCATGGCCGGATTGCCATGTAATTGCCGGGAATGGCGAATCCGGTGATATTTCCACTTGAATCAATGGGTTCAAGTCCTTAGAATCCGCACCCTTCTTATCCCCATCCCCGGCAGTTCGGCAGGAGAAGTCTTATGTACGCGGTCGTCAAGACTGGAGGCAAGCAGTATAAGGTCAAGGAAGGCGATGTCATTCGCGTTGAGTTGTTGTCCGCGCAGGACGGCGACAGTGTGCGCCTGGATAACGTATTGCTCCTGGGTGATGGTGATCAGCTTACCGTCGGTCGCCCGATGATCAAGGGCGCTGCCGTGACAGCCAAGGTGAATGGCACGGTGCGTGGCGACAAGGTGCGTATCGTCAAGAAACGCCGCCGCAAACACTATGAAAAGGTGCAGGGGCACCGCCAGTCCTATACCGAGCTGGCGATCACCGGCATCAGTAAATAATTCAGTAAAGGAGATTCAGCCATGGCACATAAAAAAGCCGCGGGTAGTTCCCGCAACGGACGTGATTCCGAGTCAAAGCGTCTGGGCGTCAAGCGGTTTGGCGGTGAGGTGGTACTGGCCGGTAATATCCTGGTGCGCCAGCGCGGCACCAAGATGCGCCCAGGTGTCAACGTGGGCTGCGGCAAGGATCACACGCTGTTTGCACTCAAGGATGGCCAGGTAAAATTTCAGATCCGGGGCCCGGAAAGCCGCATGCATGTGAGCGTGGTCGCGAACTGAGTTGGATAACAAAGTTCGGCGCAAGAGACCCCGCTTACCTGCGGGGTTTTTTATGTACAGGGACGTACGGTACGCCGCGGGCGCAGGATGCGCAGGAGCGGCGTTGCCAAGGCCATGTATGCTGCATATTTAGGAGCACACACGCGGCGATGTACAGGGATGTACGCACAGAAAATTGCTCCTGCATTTTCTGTGTACCCGCCGTCCCTGGCGGTAGTACGCCGCGGGCGCAGGATGCGCAGGAGCGGCGTCGCGAAGGCCATGTATGCTGCATTCAGGAGCACACACGCGGCACTGTGAAGCACATCCCGGTCATTGAGCAGGCACCCATGAAGTTCGTAGACGAAGCAACCATACGCGTAGTGGCCGGCAATGGCGGCAGTGGCTGCGCCAGTTTCCGGCGTGAGAAATTTATTCCCATGGGCGGACCGGATGGGGGTGACGGCGGCGACGGCGGCAGTGTTTACCTGGTGGTGGATGAAGGTTTGAACACCCTGGCGGACTTTCGTCATGCACGCCGGTTTGAGGCCAAGAACGGGCAGCCGGGCATGGGCCGGGACCGGTTTGGCAAGAGCGGTGAGGATCGGG
>JAYUHG010000133.1:0-4861 GCA_043767195.1 Gammaproteobacteria bacterium
CACGACGGCGCGACTCAATGTGCCGGAGGCAATGACCTTGGCTCGCTCCACATCCTTGCGCAACACATTGGCCTTTTGTAGCGCGGCCAGGTCAATCACGTCCACGGTCATTTTCTGCAACTCACTCAGACGCACTTCCGCGGTGACGGCGCCGATGCGGGAATGAAAACCCGTCTTCGGCAGCCGGCGTTGCAGCGGCATCTGTCCGCCTTCAAAACCAATCTTGTGATAACCGCCGGCACGCGCCTTTTGGCCCTTGTGACCCAGACCCGCGGTCTTGCCCAGGCCGGAACCGATACCGCGACCGACGCGCACACGCTTTGGCTTCGACCCCTTGGCGGGCTTCATGGTGTTCATCGTCATACGCATCTCAGTTCTCCTCGATCGTGACCAGGTACGACACCCGGTTGATCATGCCTCGCACGGCCGGGGTATCTTCGACGCTGACAATGTGGCCGATGCGGCGCAGACCGAGGCCGCGTACGCAGGCCTTGTGTGCCGCCAGGCGCTTGTTGAGGCTTTTGTTCAAACGCACTTTTATTTTTTTCGCTGTGGCCATGTCGGTTTACCCGGTGATCTCGGCCAGGGTCTTGCCGCGCTTGGCCGCGTGATACTCCGGCGCGCGCATGTTTAAAAGTCCTTTGATGGTAGCTCGCACAACATTAACGGGATTCGTGGAGCCGTGGGACTTGGCCAGTACGTTGTGTATGCCCACGCACTCAAATACCGCGCGCATGGGACCGCCGGCGATGATGCCGGTACCGGCTGAGGCAGGCTGCATATAAACCTTCGCCGCGCCATGTTCGGATGTCACTGCGTAATGCAAGGTATCGCCGTTGAGCGGAATATCCAGCATATTGCGTCGTGCCCTTTCCATGGCCTTTTGAATGGCCACCGGAACCTCGCGCGCCTTGCCGCGACCGAAACCCACACGTCCGCCGCCGTCGCCGACCACCACCAGTGCCGCGAAGCCGAAGATCCGGCCACCCTTGACCACCTTGGCGACACGATTGACGGAGACCAGTTTTTCCAACAGGTCGTCGTTACCGGTAATTGATTCTGTCAGCGCCATTTAGAACTCCATGCCATTTTCCCGCGCGGCATCCGCCAATGCCTTCACGCGGCCGTGAAACTTGAATCCTGAGCGGTCAAACGCCACCTTGCTGATGCCGATTTTCTTGGCCCGCTCAGCGATAGTCCGACCGACTACGATGGCGGCGGCCACGTTACCGGCGTTCTTAATCTGCTTGCGCACTTCCTCATCCAGCGTGGATGCACTGGCAACCACACTGCCGCCATCCGGTGCGATGAGCTGCGCATAGATGTGCCGCGGGGTGCGATACACACACAGCCGATTGACTCCAACCAATCGAATGCGAGCGCGCGTTTTCTGCGCCCTTTTTTGTCTGCTGTCTTTCTTATTAAGCATGATTGATTACGCCTTCTTGGCTTCCTTGCGGATAATGACCTCATTGGTGTACTTGACGCCCTTGCCCTTGTACGGCTCGGGTTCGCGATAGGAGCGGATATTCGCCGCCAACTGCCCAACCAGACGCCGATCCATTCCTCGCACTATAATTTCAGTCTGACTCGGCGTATCTATAGTGATTCCTTCAGGAATCGGCACACTCACCGGGTGGGAAAATCCCAACGTCAGATTCAAGGCACGGCCCTGTACCTGAGCCCGATAACCAACGCCTATTACTTCCAGCTTCTTTTCAAACCCGGCGCTGACCCCGGTCACCATATTTTGCAGAATGGCCCGCGTCGTACCCGCGGCAGAGCGCGCAGTCTTGGATTTCTCCTGGGTCGAGACGCGCAACTGCCCACCATCCTGCGCCACTTGCACCGATCGGTGATGCTGATGATTGAGCTCACCCTTCTTGCCCTTGACCTTCACATTCCCGGCATCAATGCTGACCTGAACACCAGTCGGGATGGAAATCGGATTTTTAGCAACTCGTGACATGGCTGCCTCTATCAGGAAACAATGCAAATCACTTCGCCGCCGATGCCAAGCTTCTTGGCCGTGCGGTCGGTGACCAACCCATTGGAAGTGGAAACAATCGCCATACCGAGACCGTTCAGAACCTTCGGCAACTTGTCAGCACCGCGATAACGACGCAGCCCGGGCCGGCTGATGCGCTCCAGCCGTTCTATGACCGGACGCCCCTCAAAATACTTGAGCGTGATAGCCAGTGTCTTATGGCTACCCGAGGTCTCAGTCACGACAAAGTCAGCGATATACCCCTCTTCCTTTAAAATACTGGCCACCGCCACCTTTTGCCTGGACGACGGCATACTGACGTCGCTGCGCGTCCGCGCCACGGCGTTACGAATGCGGCTCAACATATCTGAAATCGGATCCTGCAAACTCATTTGTCTTCTCTCTTCGCTGTTTTTACTAGTAATTATTGATTTGTTGCTGCCTTCCTACCAACTCGCCATTTTCAAACCCGGCACATCGCCACGCATGGCAGCCTCGCGCAGCTTGATCCGGGCCAAGCCAAACTTGCGGTAATAGCCGTGCGGACGACCACTGAGAGCGCAACGATTACGCTTCCGCGATGCGCTCGAATCACGCGGTAACTTGCTCAGGCTCACAATAGCCGCGGCCCTGTCTTCATCGCTCAATGACGTATCCTTGACGCGGTCACGCAATTCGGCGCGCTTTTTCGCGTACTTTTTGATGAGGTGAGCACGCTTCGTTTCCCGGTTAATCATTGACGTCTTGGCCATCTGCTTATCTCCGTTCAGCCGCCGGCATCAGGTGCGCAAAGGGAACCCGAATGCTACAAATAGCGCACGGGCTTCTTCATCGCTCTTCGCGGTGGTCGTAATCGTGATATCCATACCCCGGAGCACATCAATCTTGTCGTACTCAATCTCCGGGAAAATTATCTGTTCCTTGACGCCCATGCTGTAATTGCCCCGACCGTCAAAGGAGCGCGGACTGAGACCGCGAAAATCCCGAATACGGGGAATCGCGATAGTGATCAGTCGATCAAAAAATTCATACATGCGCCGGCGCCGCAACGTCACCTTGCAACCAATCGGATAGTTCTCACGGATCTTGAAATTGGAGATGGCCTTGCGTGTCATAGTCACCACCGGCTTCTGCCCCGAGATCCGCGTCATGTCCTGCACTGCGTGCTCGATAATCTTTTTATCCGCCACGGTCTCACCCACTCCCATATTGAGCGTGATCTTGACGAGCCGCGGTACCTGCATGACTGACTTATATCCAAACTGTTTGGTCAGTTGCGGTATCACTGTCTTCTGGTACGTTTCCTGTAAGCGCGGCATAGAACGTCAGCTATAAGCCACAAGCAACAAGCCACAAGGGCCAGCGCTACTCGGCGTCGTTAATTGATTTGCAATTGCCATATGTCGTTCCTTCACTTGTAGCTTGTTGCTTGTAGCTGCCTTATACATCCACAACTTCTTTGTTGGACTTGAAGAAACGCACTTTGCGGCCATCCTCAAGCACCTTGTATCCGATCCGATCAGGCTTGCTGGTCACCGGATTCCAGATGGCGACATTGGAGATATCCATGGGCATCTCTTTCTCCACAATTCCGCCTGGTACGCCCTGCATGGGATTACCCTTGGTGTGGCGTTTGGCCATATTGATATTCTCGACCACGACCGTGTTGCTTTCCTTGAGAACGCGCAAAACGACGCCTCGCTTGCCGACACTGCGCCCGGTCAATACCACCACTTCGTCGCCCTTGCGAATCTTGTTCATGACTTACAACACCTCCGGCGCCAAAGAGATGATCTTCATAAATTTCTCGCCGCGCAGTTCGCGCGTAACCGGCCCGAAAATTCTGGTGCCAATAGGCTGATGCTGGGGGTTCAAGAGCACCGCCGCGTTGCTGTCAAACCGGATTGTGGAACCATCCTGCCGGCGTACGCCCTTTCTGGTCCTGACCACGACCGCAAGATAGGTCTCGCCCTTCTTGACCTTGCCGCGCGGGATGGCCTCCTTGACGCTGACGCGGATTACATCACCGATGCCCGCGTAACGGCGCTTGGATCCGCCGAGCACCTTGACGCACATCAGGCGACGGGCTCCGCTGTTATCCGCTGCATCCAGCACTGTCTGCATCTGAATCATGTTTGCTTATCTCGTCCGTGTCTCAGTCGTGCGCCCAACACTGTGGGTGCGGGCTTATACTTCCTGAGCGCGCTCGACGATCTTTTGCAATCGCCAGGCTTTGCGCTTCGATAATGGCCGCGAACTTTCAATTATCACGACATCACCTTCATTGCACTCGTTCTTCTCGTCGTGCGCCAACAACTTGCTCGACTTGCGCACATATTTTTCGTACAGCGGGTGCTTGACCGAACGCTCAATCAGCACGGCTATGGTTTTATCCATCTTGTTACTGACCACGGTGCCGGTGAGGGTCCGCTGGGTCTTGGCAGATTCATTCATTTGCTGGCACCGTTACGCTTCTTCTCATTCAAAATGGTCTGAACTCTGGCAATGTCGCGCCGCACGGAACGCACCTGACTCGAACGCGCGAGCTGGCCGGTACCCTGCTGCATGCGCAGGTTGAACTGCTCTTTGCGCATGTCCGTCAGCATCTGCAGCAGGTCATCCGGCGACTTCTGGCGCAAGTCATCTGCCTTAATCACAACAGCGTCCTCCTGACGAATGCGGTTCGCACCGGTAATTTCGCCGCCGCCAATTTGAACGCTTCCCGGGCGGATTCTTCGGGCACACCTTCAATCTCGTACAAGACTTTGCCGGGCTGAATCACCGCAGTCCAATATTCCACGTTGCCTTTGCCCCCGCCCATACGCACTTCCAGGGGCTTCTTGCTGATGGGCTTGTCCGGGAACATGCGGATCC